>JBIJAP010000178.1:0-7138 GCA_044345715.1 Rubrivivax sp. | reverse complement strand
GCAGATCTCTGCGGAGGTCATCGCTCTGAGCCCGCCCGAGCGCCGCGCCCTGGTGAACCTGCTGGCGCGCGAGTCGCAAGGCGGGCAAAGCCTGCTCGATGCCTGGATGGGCGAAGTGACGATGCGCGGGGTGGGTGGGTACGGCGGATTGCAGGAGGGGCCGCGGAAAACGCTGCTGGCCCACCTCGTGGTGGGCCAGGACCCGGTCAACCTCGAGCGGATCTTCCACGCTGCGCGCAACCGGCACACGGGCGAACGCCAGGACACCACATTCCAGATGGAGTTCATGCACCAGGTCTCGCAGCGCGGCACCGTGGCCCAGCGGCTCGGGCTGCTGGAGCGCCTGAGCGACGACGCCGTGCGCGGAAACGGCGGGGCCGGTCAGGCGCTGGCGCAGATCGTGGCACGGCTGCCCGACCGCGCCGCGGTGGCGCAGGCCCTGCACCGGCTGGACCGGCGCGCGACCGATGCGATGGTGGCCAACTCGGTGACCTGGCGCAACGAGCTGACCACCAGCACCTTGGGTGGCTCGTCCGTGACCACGCGGATGGACACACGCCTCATCGAGTCGCTGGCGCGTGCCGTGGCCGACACCGGCAATCCGCGCGAGAAGGCCGCCTTTGTGGCCGCGGCGGGCGCCCTGCTGGGGCGCTTGCGCAGCGCCGACATCCAGGCCTCGGCCCGCGACCGTGCCATCGGGACGGTGGCCTCGGCCATGTCGACCGTGATCGGCAGCGACGTCAACGGCGTGATCGAAAACACCCTGCTGCAGAGCGACCGTGAAGGCGCCAGCAGCGGCCGGCTCGCGCTTAAAAACTACGCCACGGCGCTGATCGATAGCGAGCAGGGCGCGCACCTGGGTGCCATCACCTTGTCGTTGCAGCGGGGCAACGACCTGCGGCAGGACCCGATGCAATGGCTGTCGGCCCGGCAGTCGCGCACCGGCGAAGCGCCGGCCTATGTGCGTGCGGCGGTGATGGGCGACTGGCTGGGCCTGGTGGGCTCGGCCATCCAGTCGCGCATCAGCGCGCGCGATCAGAATACCGCATACGCCGCCCTCATGTTCACGGGCTCAATCGACGTCATGAAGGAATTTGCGGGCACGGCGTTTCCGGCGCTGAAGCTGCCCATCGGCGTGGGCGCGGCGGTGCTCAAGCCCGTCATCAACGGCTCGCTGCTGCATTGGCGCACCTCGCTGGCCAGCACCGACCGTGAGTTCGCCCGCAACCTGTACGAAGCCGCATTGCCTTACCACCCCAGCGGTGTCGAGGCCCGAGGTGAATGGGTCACGACCATGAACGCGCAGTTCTTTGGCAGCCTGCAGCGGCAGTAGGCCGCCTTGAGAGCGAAGTAAAGGGTCAGCAAAGCCGGCGACCGCACAGTCGGCTGCGATGAACAAGTCGTCGGCCCCACCCCCGCCCGGCGGGCGCTGGACCCGGGCCAGCGCCGCGGCGCTGGCCCGCAGTTCGTTTGGTGTGCGCTGGGGGCTGGCGAAGGCGCTGGCGACCTTGCGCCTGCGGGGCGATCCGTTGTTCCGCGATCTGATGTTCAACCACATCGCCCTGGCGCTGCACGACCGTCCGCTGGCCGATCAGGTGCATACGCTGCGGCAGGCCGCCGTCGAGTTTCACTTCGCCATGATCGACCGCTATCGCTGCTGGGCGATGGACGAGACGTCGCTGCGCGAGGAGGTGCAGCTCGAAGGCGCCCACCACCTGGCCCCCCTGTGGGGAACCCAGCCGGTGGTGCTGCTGTGTCCGCACTTCGTGGGCCTGGAGGCGGCTGCGCAGCGCGTGGCCCTCGAAGGCCCGGCCATGACGCTTTACCGGCCCGGTGCCGATCCGCACCTGGAAGCCTTGCGCAACGCCGCGCGCCAACGTTTCAACGACCAGCTGCTGCTTCCGCTGGGGGCGCCGCTGCACCGGCTCGCGCGGGAACTGTGCCGCGGGCGCTTGCTGTTCCTGCTGCCCGACCTAGACGCCGGCGGCGGCGCAGGCACCGTGTTTGCACCCTGGTTCGGTTGGCCCGCCAGCACGGTGCGCACCCCCGCGTGGTGCGCGCGCCGCCTCGGCGCCACCTTGCTGCCCATCGCGGTGCGCCACGTCGGCCGGGGGCGCTACGTCGTCAGGGTCGAGCCGCCGCTGCCCCCGTTGCCCGACGACGACGTGCAGGCGACGGCGCAGATCAACGCCGCGCTGGAGCGGCTCATCCTCGAGGCACCCGGCCACTACTGGTGGACCCACCCGCGCTTCCTGACCCAGCCGCCCGGCCGGCCTGCGCGCTACGGCGCCGAGCTGCGCGCCAGGCTTCAAGCGGCGGCCATGCCGGCATGAGGCCGTCATAAGGCCGGCAAACCAAGACGATGGGCTCCGACACCCTTTCAACGGCCCCTTGCGGCCCCACCCATGAACACGAATCTCACCGCCTCCCTGCGGGTCGACGGCCCGTTGAGGGACGCTCTGCCAAGGAGCCGAAACTGAAGTCAGCTGTCTTCAGTTCGGCTTCTTGTGAGGCCGTGAGTAGCACGTAGAACCATCAGAAACCACAGTACCGAAGGTCATCCATGCGTACAGGAGCCGTTCTCGCCCGAGCCACTCCACTCGCGCCTGCCGATGCGGGCGTCGAAGCGGCGCGCGAGATCCTGGAGCGCGCGCTCAAGCTTCCGTCGGCCCCAGGGTCGACGCCTGCTCCCGCCACCCTGGGCGCGAAGGCCGCCAGTCTCATCGGCAACCTCGGCAAGCTCGGGTTGGGTTTAGTTACCGGGCGTTACCTCACCTCCGAAGGCGAGTTGAACCTGGCCAAGGACCTCGGGCAGATCGGTCGCAGCGTCACGATGAACGACATGAACCAGGCCTCGGCCGCGATGGCGCGCCAAGGGTGGTCTGGCGACGGGATGGGGCAGGACTGGTCGGCCGATCAGTGGACCCGGTTCATCAAGGGGGCGGCGGGGCTCGAGCGCCTGCGTGCAAAAGGCGGAATCGGCGCCGATACGTTCTCGCGGTCGATGAACAGTCTGCACCAGACCATCGCCCAACAGAACCGCGCCCCGGGTCCGCTGGCAGGGCCCCCGGCACCGAAGCGGCCGGCAGAGCACCCCGCTCCGGTCACCTCGCAGCCGACGCCGACGCCAAGGCCGACACCGACGCCGAAGGCCTCGCGCCCCGAGCAGCCGGCCAACGTCCCTGCGCCGCGATTCGATGGCGCCCAGCTCGGCAGCCGCATCCAGGAATTCCTGCCGCGTGCGGGGTCGAACCCCCCGCAGATCTTCGGCACCCAGGGCGGTGATGCCGCGCGCCAGGCTGCCGCCGATTGGAACCGCGCCTCCGCCACGACCGTCGCACTTCCGTTCCAGACCCGCTACTGGGATCCGGCGACGAAGCAGCAGGTGGACACCTGGGTCCTCTACACCGGAGTCGACCCCGCCTCGGCGCGTGGCGTCGCCGATGCCATCGACCGCACCGGCCAGTTCAACGTGCTCAACCGCGACACGGCCCTGCGCGATGCCGGCCTGTCCGAGGCGGGCCTGTCCGCGCGCGCTGATCTGATCCGCGATCGTGCCTTCGCTGAGGGGCTGCCCGTGATCGGCGGCCGGCGCATGGAGCCGCTGCTCTCGAATGCGGACTACACCCAGGCGCGCGAGACGGTCCGCACCAACAACGCCCAGTACCTGTCGCGCGCCCGCATCGACAGCATCGATCTCGTGGTGCCTCTCGACGGGGGGCGCGGTGCCTTCCTGCAGGGCGTGAGGCGCGGCCAGGCCGCGTCGCTGCTGAACACGGTTCAGCGGACGGGGCTGCTGCGCGACGGCGTCCCCCTCAGCGACGTGATCGGAGCCAACGGCCTGGGCTCGGTGCTCGGGACCGATTCGTCGGGGCGCGTCGTTCCCAAGCCGCTGCCCGCGCCGGGCCAGTCGGCGCAGGGATCCCGGACGAGTGGCGACTGGCCCGTCGTCCCCGACCCCTGGCAGACGCCTTCCGAGCCCGGCCCTACGCCGGCGCCGGCGCCGACGCCGACGCGCCAACCCGAGCAGCCGAAGCTCCCTGCGGGGCCCGAGCGCCGGGCGCTGCCTCCGGGCAATCCGCAGACGCCCGCCGAGCCGACTCCCGGCCCTTCGCCCACGCCGGCGGAGCCCGGGCCCGGGCCGACAAGCCCGACGCCTGCACAGGAGCCGGTTTCGACCGAGACGCCCCAGGGTTCGGCGCCTGTGCCGGCCCAAACACCCGATGCGGGTGGCGGCGACGGCGACGACGGTGGCGTGTCCGGCAACGGCGGCGGCAGCGGCATCAAGAAGCCGCCTCGGGTCGATTCGGCCGAGCCCCCGCCAGAGCCGCCGGGCGATGAGGGCCCACCGCCGCAGACCTGGTCGCAGAAGAGCGCGGAGAACTGGGCGGCGCTCAAGGGCAATGCCGTCGAGCGCGCGATCCAGTTCCGGAACCTGGTGGGATCGACGATCAAGACCGTCGGGACGGGTCTGCTCGTCACGAATGCAGCGGGGGTCGCCGGTGGCGCGATCTTCTACGGCGGGCTGCAGGAGCAGCGGATGGGCAAGCCCATCACACCGACGAATGCCGCCCAAGAACTGGGGAAGCTCCAGGCCGATCCGCTCGCCTATTTGCAGAGCAATTACACCAACGCGATCGCCGGGCTCAACGTCGGCGACCGGCTCTACAACATGAGCGGCAACCTGCTCGAAGTCACCGATGTCAACGGGGCAAAACAACATTTCAGGCGCGTTCCGCTGGACCTCTACGACGGCCTCAAAGAGGCCCAAAAGGCGCGCGGGAACACGTCGGATCAGGTGTTCGTCAGCGAGCGGTACACGCATCCCGGCGGGCGTGTCGAGACGCTCAAAGTTGAGATCCGCCCGCCGTTCCGAGCGGAGCCGCTTCGCGACGCACAGTTCATCTCCGGCATCGCGAAAAACTCGGCGCCCTGGTCCTTCGGCTTCCAGGGGGCCGTGCGTTTTGGTCCGCCCGAGGGCCAGAACTTCAACGGCCAGATCGATGCCTTCGTGAACTATCGCTACCAGGCGGAAACCACGTCGACCCTCCGGCTCGGGTTGCCGGGGGGCACGGACCCTGCAGGCATCGGTGTCCGACAGCAGGACACGACGATCTGGACGAGGTTCGGTGTCGCGGCGTCGGCGATCGACATCAACCCGGGCCAGGTCCGCGATCTGACGGATCCGACCTCGCCGTTCAACGACAGCCGGCTGCAGATCGCAAACGGCCGCGTTTACATCGACTTGGGCAACCGCAACCGCGTACGTCTCGACGCCACGTTCACCCCGAATCCCGGCGGTGGCCAAGACGTCGCGGGCTACGGCAGGGTGCGCGAGACCGGCTTACTGGAGATCGGGCTCGGGGCCGACTTCCTCCGCTACACCCGCGGCGACCAATGGGTCTCGGCGAACGGCTATCTCGAGCTGCAGGCCTACGCTCCCGACCTTCGTGCGCAGGTCGATCTCGGCGGCACCAAGCCAGGCGACAGGGTGGGCCTCAAAAAGGGGTGGGGGGTGCAGCCGATCCCGGCCCTCTTCGGTGTCGACCCCGCCCTGCAACTCTCGACCAACGTTGTCCCGCGCATCACCCCCGAGCTCCCGGTCTTGAGCGACGATACGCGCAAACCGCAGGCATACGATTGGCTTTTGAGGCGACCCTTCGCTCCCCCGCCGAGCGCGCCGCCGAACCCCTACCAGGCGCCGACAGCGGCGGCGAAGGCCGGCCCGCCCGTTTCGGCCTATGCGGCCAGCCTCCCCGTCATCGGCGGCCGCCGCTTCCAGCCGATCGGGGACGACGCCAGCTACCGCTCCCAGCGCAACGCGGCCAAGGCAGCGAACAGCGCCGAGATCGGCGCCGGTCGTCGAGACGAGATCGATCTCGTCGTTCCGACCGACGGCGGACGCGCTGCGGTTCGCCGCGATCTCACCAGAGCCCAGGCCGCGTCGGCGCTCAACAGCCTCGTCGCGTCCGGGCTCCTCCGCGACCGCGTCTCCGTCAGCGCGGTGATCTCGGCCAACGGCTTGGCCAGCGTGCTCGCGGTCGACGCAGCGGGTCGGGTCGTCGTCGCGCCGACGCCCTGACGCCGAAACACCGACATGAGCCACATCACGTTGAACTCGCGAGCGCCGCGTTTCACCGGAAAAGTGCCCGAGACCATGCACCTCATTTCCAGCGTCATGGAGACCTCGCGCGCCGCGGGGCTGCGGGCCCCAGAGGTGCTGCTCGCCGCGAAGCCGCCCTCTGAGCAACCCAACCCCGCGCGCGGGCCAGGTGTCCTTGAAGAAACGACGATGCGCTACAAGGTGAACGGCAGTGACGAGATGACCCACACGTCATTGGTGCGAGCCCTGCCGTTCATCAGGCAGTCAGCTTGCTGATTGGCACTCAACTTGCGCATCACGACGCCGGGGACCTTGGAAAAACCGGAGCAAAGCAGCGGCAAAGAGACCTTTGCGAACCTCGATTGGAAGCTTGGCCAAACATCACGCTTGGACTAGGAGGAACCAATGAATTTCGACACTCGGATTAGTAGTCAGCCCAAGGTCAACTATTTCAACCACATCTCGGGCATGACGTCAAATGTGACCAGCCCAGAAGCACCTTCGGGTTCCTCCGCCTCAGTCTCCCCATCGCAGGCCGGGCAGCCCAACACGATGAGCATCTGGAAGGCAGCGAATAACCCGACCTCGCAGCCGAGTTCGCCGGCCGCGAACGCAAAAAACGTGTGGCAGGCGGCCTGGCTGGCGCGCAAAGCAGGCTCAAAGGATGACCTGATTAGCAACGAGCTTCAAGTGGCTCACCCCATGAGCCAGCCCACGCTGATGATGGTGCACCTACCCACGGAGCACCACCATGTCGCAGAACCGGATCCAGTTTCAGAAGGGGATGTCCCTGCCCACGTTCTTCGAGCGCTACGGCACCGAAGAGCAGTGTGTGCAGGCCTTGGTGCAGGCGCGCTGGGGCGGCGGGTTCACCTGCAGTCGCTGTGGCGGCCAGCGGGCTTGGACGTGGCAGCGGCAGGCCCACGCCTACCGGGTCTGCGAGTCCTGCGATCATCAGTGCAGCGTGACCGCTGGCACGGTGATGCATCACACCAAGCTGCCGCTGCGGCGCTGGTTCCTGGCGATGTTCTTGCT
>JBIJAP010000176.1:0-7166 GCA_044345715.1 Rubrivivax sp. | reverse complement strand
ATCGCCTATGGCGAACGCGGCGCCGGCAACGGGCTCATCCCGCCCGGCGCGGTGCTGGTGTTCGAGGTCAAGCTGCTGGGCATCGGCGCGAACTGAGCCCGCGGCCGGATCAGCCGGCGCGCAGCCGCTTCACAGCCATCACGCCCGCCAGCACCAGCACGCCGGCGATCACGCCCACCACGGCCTCGGCCAGGGTGCTGCTGAGCAGCGCCGCCCAGCCCGACAGGCCCGCCACGGCGGTGGCGATACCGTGGTGCAGCAGCGGCACGCCGTGCACCAGGATGCCGCCGCCCACGAGGAACATCGCCGCCGTGCCGGCCACGCTGAGTGCCTTCATCAGCCACGGCGCGGCCACCAGCACGGCGCGTCCCAGCGCCTGCGCCGCGGCGTTTGGACGACGGCTCAGCCACAGACCGGCGTCATCGAGCTTCACGATGCCGGCGACCAGCCCGTAGACGCCCACAGTCATCACCAGCGCGATCGAGGCCAGCACGGCGAATTGCGTGCCGAAGGGCTGGCCCGACACCGTGCCCAGCGTGATGGCGATGATCTCGGCCGACAGGATGAAGTCGGTGCGCACGGCGCCCTTGATCTTGTCGCGCTCCAGTGCCACGAGGTCGACCGCGGGGTCGACCAGCGCCTGGGCCAGCTGCTCGCGGCGGGCCGCGTCGTCGGCGGCGCTGTGCAGGAACTTGTGCGCCAGTTTCTCCACGCCCTCGTAGCAGAGGAAGGCGCCGCCGATCATCAGCAGCGGCGCCACCAGCACCGGTGCCCAGGCGCTGATGGCCAGCGCGGCCGGCACGAGGATGAGCTTGTTGACCAGCGAGCCGCGGGCGACGGCCCACACCACGGGCAGCTCGCGGTCGGCGCTGACGCCCGCCACCTGCTGCGCGTTCAGCGCGAGATCGTCGCCCAGCACGCCGGCGGTCTTCTTGGCCGCGACCTTGGACAGCACGGCCACGTCGTCAAGAACCGTCGCGATGTCGTCGAGGAGCGCAAGCAGACTGGAAGCCATGCGCCGATTGTGGCTGACGCGCGGGGCGGGTGCCGGGCTCAAGACAACGGCCACCGGGCCGATACCCCCCACAAGCGCCGCTGGCGCAAGGACCACCATGACCGAGACCACCCAACGCCCGGCATCGGCGCCTGGCCCCGCCGCTGCACCTCCGTCGACCCTGGCCACGCGCATCGCCGGCGAGCTCGACCGCGCCCGTCGCAGCGGCCCGCTTGCCCAGATCGCGATCCCGCCCTGCCCAAAGCAGCTGGAGCGGCTGCGTGAGGCGCTTACCGGGGCCGAACCCGATCTGACGGTGCTGTCGCGCATTGCCAGCAGCGACGTGGCCATGGCCGCCACGCTGCTGCGCAACGCCAACAGCGCGCGCTACCGCGGCGCCGACAGCCAGGCCGTGCAGACGGTTGGGCAGGCGCTGAACCGCATCGGGCTGCGCGAGTCCGCCGTCATCCTGACCGAGGTGCTGCTGCGTCAGGCGATCCCGATGCGGCACCCGTTGCTGGCCCGTTTCTGGGAGCAGGCGGCGCTGCGTGCGGCGGCCATGGGGTTCATCGCTCGCCAGCTGCCGGGCACCACGCCCGAGCTGGCCCAGCTGTTCGGCCTGTTCTGCCACGTCGGCGTGCCCGTGATGCTGCAGCGCATGCCGGGCTACAGCGGCACGCTGGCCGAAGCCGCGGTGCGCAAGGACCGCGGCCTCATCGCCACCGAAAACGCCAACCACCGCAGCGACCACACGGTGGTCGGCGCCCTGGTGGCCCGCGTGTGGCAGGTGGCGCCGCCGGTGATGGCGGCGATCCGTCTGCACCACGAGGTCGATGAGGCCACGTCGCACGGCAATGATGATCCCGAGGCGCTGAACCTGGCTGCCATGGGCGTGCTGGCCGAGCGCGCGATGCGCGAGCGCGAAGGGCTCCCACACGACCCGGAGATCGAGCGCCAGCTACCGGCCGCGCTGCGCTGGCTCGGTGTCAGCACCGACGAGGTGGCCGACTGGCACGAGGCGCTGCAGGACGAGCTCGACCTCTGCGGGGAGGGCTGAGCATCTGCCCGCCTAGACTCCCGGCCACGGCTGGGAGCACGGGCATGGCACGCAACGGGAGGCAGGCTTGAACGGCGGGGCAGACCGCCAGGCCGCGTCGCTGCGCGCCCTCTTCCTGCTCGACCCCGACCTGGTGTTCCTGAACCATGGCTCCTTCGGCGCCTGCCCGCAGCCGGTGTTCGAGCAATACCAGTTCTGGCAGCGCGAACTCGAGCGCAACCCGGTGGCCTTTCTCGGCCGGCGCTCGGCGGGTCTGCTGCGTGCCGCCCGCGAGCAACTGGCCGCCTACCTGGGCGCGGGCGCCGACGACCTGGCCTTCGTGCCCAACGCCACCACGGGCGTGAACATCGTGGCGCGCTCGCTGGCGCTGCAGCCCGGCGACGAGGTGCTCACCACCGACCAGGAGTACGGCGCCTGCGACGCCACCTTCCGCGCCGTGTGCGCGGCACGCGGCGCCGTGCTGCGGCGGGTGGCGGTGCCGCTGCCCTTCGACCCCGCCGACTTCGTGCCGCGGCTGATGGCCGCCACGACCGGGCGCACGCGGCTCATCTTCGCCAGCCACATCGTCTCGACCACGGCGCTGGTGTTCCCGGTGGCCGAGCTGTGCGCCCAGGCGCGTGCGGCGGGCATCCCGACGCTGATCGACGGCGCGCATGCACCGGGGCAGGTGACGCTGGATCTCGACGCGCTCGGTGCCGACTACTACACCGGCAACTGCCACAAGTGGCTGTGCGCGCCCAAGGGCTCGGCCTTCGTGCGCGTGCGGCCCGAGCACCAGGCGGCGCTGCAGCCCGGCGTGGTGAGCTGGGGTAGCGTCGCCGACGAACTGGCCGCGGGTGGTGGCGGCCACACCGGCTTCGACGCCTACGTGGGCCACACGCCGCTGGAACGGCGGCTGCAATGGCAGGGCACGCGCGACATCGCCGCCTTCCTGGCCGTGCCGGCGGCCATTGAGTTCCAGGCCGCGCACGACTGGCCGCGCTTGCGCGCACAGTGCCACACGCTCGCTCTTCAGGTGCAGGCAGATGTGCTGCGCCGCAACGGCCTGGCGCCCATCGCCGAGGGCACGGCCTTCGCACAGATGGTGCCGATTCCGGTGCAGACCGCCAACGCCGACGGCCTGCGCCGTTGGCTCAGCGAGTCACGCGCCATCGAGGTGCCGGTAACGCAGCACGCCGGCCGCACCTTCGTGCGCGTGTCCGTTCAGGCCTACAACACCGAGGCCGAACTCGCGGCGCTGGTGTCGGCACTGGCAGAGGCGGGCGTCTAGCGCGTGCCTGCTGCCGGCTTGCGAACCGCTCGTCAGGCCTGGCGGCGACGTGCGGCTATAAGGCCGGCCACGCCCAGGGCCATCAAGAGCACGCTGGCAGGCTCGGGCACGGCGGTGAGCATGGCACCGGCCACCAGGGCCTGGGCGGCCGAGGTCGGGTGGATCGCGTCCCAGAACACGTAGGTCGATGGATTGCAGCCGGCGACTGCACCGCACGCATCAGTGACGTTGCTGAAGCCGAAGCTCGACGGCGAGGCGAACACCCCGCTCAGCGTGCCAGCGACATCGAAGTAGCGCACGCCGAAGGTTTCACCGGCCAGGCGGCCTTGCAGCGCACCGTTGAACGAGTTCGAGATGAAGCTCGCGGCACCCGCGGCCGCCGGGCCGGCCGCCAGCGCGGCTGGCGAGCGGCCGACATCGGGAACACCCCAGACGACGATGTTCACGGCGCCGCGGGCCTGCAGCGCATCGACCATGCTGCCGACACCGGCAGCGTAGTTGGCGGCTGCCGTGCCGATGATGGTGGCGGCGTTGGCCGGATCAGCAGCCACCGCATCGCCCGCGCCACGCACGTCGTTGCCGCCGATGGCGATGACATACAGGCCGCTACCTGCCAGCACCGTGGGCGCGCCCGAAAGGAAGCTGTTCACTTGCGTGGCGGCGCTGAACGGGAAGCCGGCGACCGGCCCGTTGATGGTGGTGCGTGCGCCACCGTAGGCGAAGTTGCCGCCGCCGGCGAGGCTGGGTGCGCCACCGGCCGGCAGGCCGATGCCGGCCGCGAAGCTGCTGACCCAGGTGCTGCCGTTGGAGTAGGTGCCGCCGGCATAGGGCCGGCTCGGGATGTAGGTGTTGCCGGTGATCACCTGGGTGGGATCGGCGCCGATGACGAGGGCGTTGTTGCCGCTGTCGGTGAGGCTGTCGCCAAAGACCGTGAGGCTGGTGAACTGGGCCATCGCCGGCGCGGCGGCCAGGCACAGCGAGGCGGCAGCCAGGCGAACGAACGAGCGGGTCATCATGGTAGGTCTCCGGAAAATCGGGGGTCGGCCCTCAACCAGGCCGCCAGCAAGCCGCGCACCCTAGCACCGACCCGGTCCGCCGGCCAGTGCGCCGGCACACAGACCGCTTCGCGAACCCCGCAGATTGGGGGCGCTGGCCGGCCACGGCGGGCCGGAGAACCGGCTCAGCGCGCCTTGGGCCGCCGCGGCAGAGCCCGGGCCGTGGCCTTGGCCGGGGCCCCGGTGTCGCGCGGCGGCAGGCCCGTGTGCTGCGTCAGCAGGCGGCCCTGCGTCACGGGCGAGGTGCGGGCCCCGGCCGTCGTGCTGTTCTTGCGCCGGGTGCTGGTGTAGCCAGCGTCGCTGCCGTCATGGCCAGCAGGCTGAAACGCCGGGATCAGGTGGTGCTTGCCGTTGCCGATGAGATCGGCGCGGCCCATGGTCTTGACCGCCTCGCGCAGCAGCGGCCAGTTGGCCGGGTCGTGCCAGCGCAGGAAGGCCTTGTGCAGGCGGCGGCGCTTTTCGCCGCGCACGATGTCCACGCGTTCGGCGCGCCGTCCGGGCCCGTCGAGATGACGGCTGATGCCCTTCAGCGGGTTCAGGTTGGTGTGGTACATCGCCGTGGCCGTGGCCATCGGGCTCGGGTAGAAGGTCTGCACCTGGTCGGCCTTGAAGCCGTGTCGCTTGAGCCAGATGGCGAGGTTCATCATGTCCTCGTCGCTCGTGCCCGGGTGCGCGGCAATGAAGTACGGCACCAGGAACTGCTTCTTGCCCGCCGCAGCGCTGGCCTCGTCGAACAGCTGCTTGAAGCGGTCGTAGGTGCCGATGCCGGGCTTCATCATCTTGGACAGCGGCCCGCCCTCGGTGTGCTCGGGCGCGATCTTGAGATAACCACCGACGTGGTGCGTGACCAGCTCCTTCACATACTCGGGGCTCTGCACGGCCAGGTCGTAGCGCAGGCCGCTGCCGATGAGGATCTTCTTGATGCCCTTCAACTGCCGCGCGCGGCGGTACAGCTTGATGAGCGGGCCGTGGTCGGTGGTGAGGTTGGGGCAGATGCCGGGGTACACACAGCTTGGCTTGCGGCAAGCGGCCTCGATTTCGCGGCTCTTGCAGCCGATGCGCCACATGTTGGCGGTAGGGCCGCCGAGATCGGACACCACGCCGGTGAAGCCCTCGACCTTGTCGCGCATGACTTCGATCTCGCGAATGATCGAGTCCTCGCTGCGGCTCTGGATGATGCGACCCTCGTGCTCGGTGATCGAGCAGAAGGTGCAGCCGCCGAAGCAGCCGCGCATGATGTTCACGCTGAAGCGGATCATCTCCCAGGCCGGGATCTTGGTCGGCCCGTCGCCGCCCTGCTCGTCAGCGTAGGCCGGGTGCGGCGAGCGCGCGTACTCGAGGTCGAACACCCAGTCCATCTCTGCCGTGGTCAGTGGAATGGGAGGGGGCGTGAGCCAGAGGTCGCGGTCGCCATGCGCCTGCACCAGCGCGCGCGCGTTGCCGGGGTTGGTTTCGAGGTGCAGCACGCGGTTGGCATGGGCGTAGAGCACCGGGTCGGACTTCACCTGCTCGTAGGCCGGCAGCCGCACCACGGTGCGCTCGCGCGGGGGCAGCGCCAGCGCGCCGCTGGCCTTGCGGCTGCTGGGCATGGCCACCACGGCGGTGGCCGGCACCGCGGGCGCGGCCGTACCGTCGTCCTTGGCGCAGGTCTGGCCCTGTTCGGCTGCGGCCTCGCTCGTCGTCAGGTAAGGGTTGATGTGGGCGTCGATGCGGCCGGGGCGGTCGACCTCGGTGCTGTCGAGCTCGAACCAGTCGGCGAAGTAGCCCAGGCTTTCGGCGTCGGTGCGGCGCATGTAGGCGGTGCCGCGCACGTCGGTGATGCGGTGGATGGGTTCGCGCCGGGCCAGCCGGTGCGCCACCTCGACCACCGCGCGTTCGGCGTTGCCGTACAGCAGCAGGTCGGCCTTGCTGTCGACCAGGATGCTGCGGCGCACCTTGTCCTGCCAGTAGTCGTAGTGCGCGATGCGGCGCAAGGACGCCTCGATACCGCCGATGACCACCGGCACCTCGGGCCAGGCCTCCTTGCAGCGCTGCGTGTACACGAGCGTGGCGCGGTCGGGGCGCTTGCCGCCGGTGCCGCCAGGCGTGTAGGCGTCGTCGCTGCGCAGCTTGCGATCGGCCGTGTAGCGGTTGATCATCGAATCCATGTTCCCGGCCGCCACGCCGAAGAACAGGTTGGGCTTGCCCAGCGCCTTGAAGGGCTCGGCGCTCTGCCAGTCGGGCTGGGCAATGATGCCGACGCGGAAACCCTGGGCCTCGAGCACGCGGCCGATCACGGCCATGCCGAAGCTGGGGTGATCGACGTAGGCGTCACCGGTGACGATGACGATGTCGCAGCTGTCCCAGCCCAGGCGCTCCATCTCGGCGCGGTTCATGGGCAAAAAGGGCGCACGGCCGAAGCGCTTGGCCCAGAACGGCTTCCAGGCGGTGAGTGCCTTCACGGCAGGCACGGCGGCAACAGGCGGGCGGTCGAGCAGCGTGGAGCTCACGGCAGGGCGGTGCAGGCGGCGCCAGCATCAAGACAAAACCGCGATTGTCGGGCTCCCGCCCTCAAGCCGCACGCCGCCCGCGCCGATAGCAGCGGCATGCAAGGCTATTGGTTCACTTTGGCATGGGGCCTGGGCTCGCTGATGGCCGTGTCGATGCTGGTCGCACTGGTCGAGTACCTGCGCGAAGGGGCCCGGCCGCGGCAGCCGACAGAGTCGCCGTTGCCGCGGGCGATGAAGATCGATCTGGATGTGGGCAACTGGCCGGCGGGCTCGCCGCCGCCACCGCATGACGCCGAATTGC
>JBIJAP010000177.1:0-7166 GCA_044345715.1 Rubrivivax sp. | reverse complement strand
GGCTTGGCGCCGGCGCGGGTGGCGCTGGGGCCGGTTCGGGCGCCGGCGGCGCGGCTGCCTGGGGCACGGCGGCCCACAGCTCGGCGGCCACGGGAGCGGGATCGTGGGTGCGCCAGTCCACGCCCAGCGCCAACGCCGCGATCAGCGCCGCGTGCACGACGAGCGCCAGTGCGGCGCCCGCGCCCAGCCCGCCGGGCGCCTGCGGCACGAGCACCGACGAGGGCAACGCGGCTGCGCTCATCGCCCGCTGCTCACTGCGCCTGTTTGACCGAGAGGCCTACGCGGCGCACGCCGGCGCGCTGCAGCGTGTCCATCACGCGCACCACGCTTTCGTAGCGCACGCTCTTGTCGGCGCTGATGACCACCGGCACGTCGGCCGCGCGGGCCGCATCGCCCCCGCCCGCCGCACCCTGCTTGCCCCGCACGCGGGCAGCCAGCTGCGCCAGCACCACCGGCTCGGGCGCGGCGCCATCGACGCGGATGCGCAGCTTCTCGTCGGTGCCGACGATGACCTCGATGACGGCCGGCGGCCGCTGCTGGCTCTTGCCCACGCTGGGCAGGTCGACCACACCGGTGGTGATGAGCGGCGCCGTGACCATGAAGATGATCAGCAGCACCAGCATCACGTCGATGAACGGGACCATGTTGATCTCGTTCATCGAGCGCCGGCCTCGGCCGCTGCGGGAGCTGAGGGCGGGCATGGTGTTCAGCGCACTTGCGTCGTCGTAGCGGCCATCGTCGTCTGGCCGGGCCCGGTGCCGCCACCGGCGTTGCGCTGCAGGATGTTGGAGAACTCCTCGATGAAGGTCTCCATCTGGATCGCGATGCGGTCGATGTCGCGCGCAAAGCGGTTGTAGGCCACCACCGCCGGAATGGCCGCGAACAGGCCGATGGCCGTGGCCACCAGCGCCTCGGCGATGCCGGGTGCCACGCTGGCCAGCGTCACCTGCTGCAGGTTCGACAGGCCGACGAAGGCATGCATGATTCCCCACACCGTGCCGAACAGGCCCACGTAGGGGCTGACGCTGGCCACGCTGGCGAGAAAGCTCAGGTTGCTTTCCACCACGTCGAGCTCGCGCTGGAAGCTGGCGCGCATGGCGCGGCGCGCGCCGTCAAGCTGCGCCCCGGCGTCCAGGCGCCTCTCGCGCAGCTTCAGGAACTCGCGCATGCCGCTGGCGAAGATGCGCTCCATCGGCGCGCTGTCCGTCTTCTGGCCCACGGCGGTGTTCAGCTCGGTGAGGCTGCGGCCGCTCCAGAACTCGCGCTCGAACTCCTCGTTGGCGTTGCGCACGCGCTTCAGACCGAAGAGCTTGCTGAAGATCACGGTCCAGCTGGCCAGCGAAGTGATCAGCAGGCCGGCCATCACCAGCTGCACGACGAGGCTGGCCTGCAGCACGAGGGCGGTGATCGAGAGGTCGGGATTCATGTCGGTGGGGCCGGGGGCTCAGGGGGCGTCCAGGACGCGCTGGATGGATCTGGGAATGCGGCGCGGCCGCAAGGTTCCGTGGTCGACGCAGCCGATGCGGATGTGGCCTTCGGCCAGCAGCGTCGGCCCGCGCCAAGCCTGCTGCACCAGCCGCATCGAAGCGCTGCCCCGCTCGGCCAGGGCCACCGTCACGTCGAGCAGGTCGTCGAGCCGCGACGGCGCGTGGTAGCGCAGCGCCGTGTCGGCCACGACGAACATCGCGCCTTCCTCGTCGCGCAGCACCTGCTGCTGCACGCCAGCCGCTCGCAGCCATTCGGTGCGCGCACGCTCGAAGAACTTCAGGTAGTTGGCGTAGAACACGATGCCACCGGCGTCGGTGTCTTCCCAGTAGACACGAACGGCCCAGCGGAACAGCACCCGGGCGGGGTCAGGCGTCGACGCGGCGACGTGTGCGGCGGAGGGCTCGACAGGGGGCTCGACGAAGAACGCGGGCATGCCCGACCGATGATAGCGGTGCACCCCGGCGCGCCCGGCGCATCCCGGTTGCTGCCCGCAAGGGATCAGCGGGTGCCGAGCACCTGCCGGTAGACCGGGCCCCAGAGCGGATGGCCGGCCTCAGAGCGGTTGAGCGCAAAGGCCGGGTCGGCTTCGCGCGCGGCGCGGAAGGCGGCCTGGCAGGCCGCGAGCCGCTCGCTGGTGCAGGCGATGAAGGCCAGCAGCTTGTGCGCACTGGCGCGGTCGCGTGGGCTCGTCAGGCCGGCGGCCAGCGCGCGTTGCAGCGCGGTTTCGGCCTGCGCGTACTGGCCTTCGTCATAGGCCCGCAGGCCCTCGACCAGCGCGCGTTCGGCCGGCCGCTCCAGCAACTCCGCCAGGCCCGACGGCGCCGGGGGCTTGCTGGCGCAGGCAGCGGCCAGCAGCGTGCAGCCGATGAGCACCGGCAGCAGCGCCGGCGTGCGTCTGGGCCCCTTCATGGCACGAACCGGTGGCGCACGACGGCCACGCCGTCGGCTTCGAGCTGCACGATGGTCGTGAACGGCGGGAAATCGGCGTTGCGCACGACGACCTGGTGTGCGCCGGCGCTCAACGTCAGCCGGTTCAGCGGCGGCGCCAGGCCGACGGCGCGGCCGTCGATCTCGACTTCGCCCCAGGGGCTGATGGCCAGCTGCAGCGTGCCGGTGGCCGCGGCGGCCGGCGCCGCAGCGGCGGTGCTGGAGGGCGATGCCGCGGCGATGCCGGGCGCCGGGGCCGGCTTGGCGGGTGCCGCGGCGCGTGGCCTGGGCGCGGCAGGTGCCGCTGCGGGCGCTGGCTCGATGGCGGTCGGAGCGGCCGATGCCGCAGCGGGATCGCTCGACGAGGCGACGGGGGCCGCCGGTTCAGTGGCCAGCGGTGCCGGCGCGGGAGAGAGCGAGGGCGCCGGCGTCAGATCAGCCGGCAGCGGTGCGGGCGCTGCGGCCCGGCGCGCCACGCCCACCGCCGCGGCCAGCAGCGACACGCCGGCCAGCGCCGAGCCGGCCCACAGCAGCGCGCGTCGGCGCGGTGTGGGGCTGCTGCTCCGCTGTTTGCGGGCTGGGGCTGCCTGCGGGTCGGTGGCCTCTTGTGCGTCGAGCCAGCGGCGAAGCTCCAGGGCCAGGGCCAGCGCACTGTGGTGGCGCTCGCCGGGCTCGCGGGCCATCGCCTTGGTGGCAATGGCCGACAGCGCCTTCGGCACCTCGGGCCGCACCTCGTGGGCCGGGGCCGGGTGCAGCGTCAGGATGGCGGTGCTGATCTGCTCGATCGAGTCGCCGGCAAAGGCGCGGCGGCCGGCCAGCAGCTCGTAGAAGACGACGCCGAGCGCATGGATGTCGGTGCGTGCATCGAGCTCGCCGCCCTGCAGCTGCTCGGGCGCCAGGTAGTGCGGCGAGCCGAGCACGCAGCCTTCGAGGTGCGCGTTCGAGCGGCCGTGCGCCACGCGGGCGATGCCGAAGTCCAGCACCTTGGGCTTGGCGCGCTTGTCGAGAAAGATGTTGGCCGGCTTGATGTCGCAATGCACCACGCCGCGTGCGTGGGCGTAGGCCAGCGCTTCGGCCACGCGGCGCACCAGCAGGGCTGCCTCCGCGGGCGTGGGCTTCCAGCCGGCAATGAGGGCCTGGCGAAGGTCGCGGCCGCGCAGGCGCTCCATCGCGATGTAGACGCCGTGTGCCGACAGGCCGGCGTCGAAGATGGTGACGATGTGCGGGTGGGTCAGGCTGGCCACCGCGCGCGCCTCGTTCAGGAACAGCCCGTCGAGCGCCACTCGTTCGCGTGGGTCGGTCTCGAACTGCAGCGTCTTCACGGCCACCAGGCGCGATAGCAGCGGATCCCAGGCCTCATGCACCTGGCCCAGGCCCCCTTCGCCGAGAGGGCCCTTCAGCGCATAGCGGCCGATGTGCGCCAGCGTGGGCCATTGCTCGGGTGGCAGCTCGTTCGCGCGTTCCGACGCAGCCGGTTGGCTGTCGAGCGGGTTGGAGTCGGCACCGAGCGGCTTTGAGTCGGATGCCTTCGCGCCTTCGCCCTCCGCGGGCAGTGATCCCACGGTGGAAGCGAATTCGTCGTCGCCGTTGCCGGCATGGCCGGCACCCGGCCGCTGGAACAGGTTATAGCCCACGGTACCTCAGAGCATACGCGGCCCACCCGGGGCGGCAGCCGCCGAAAAGCGCTAACAAACCCGGCAAACAACGCTGCATCGGCGTCAGCTCAGCTCGCGCGCCAGCCGGGCCAGTGCGGTGTCGAGCTGCTCCAGGCTGCTGGCGAACGACAGCCGCACGTAGCGCTCGGCGGCATGCGGCCCGAAGTCGCGGCCGGGCGTGAGTGCCACGTGCGCGCTCTGCATCAGGCGCTGGCAGAACGCCCAGCTGCTGCTGGCGTGGCGCGAGCAGTCGAACCAGGCGTAGAAGGCGCCGTCGGGCACCACGGGCACCGGCAGGCCCAGGGCCTCAAGAGCGGGCACGACATGGTCGCGGCGGCGGCGGAACTCGGCGCGGCGCCGTTCGTACTCGGCCAGCGACGCGGGCTCGAAGCAGGCCAGCGCCGCATGCTGCGCCAGCGTGCTGGGGCAGATGTAGAGGTTCTGCGCCAGCCGCTCCACCGGCCCCACCAGCGCCGGGGGCAGCACCAGCCAGCCCAGGCGCCAGCCAGTCATGCCGAAATACTTGCTGAAGCTGTTGATGCTGACGAGGCTGTCGGCCACGCCGGGCTGCCGCAGCGCCAGCGCCGTCTGGCCATAGCGTTCGTCGTAGCTCAGGCCGAGGTAGATCTCGTCGACCAGCGTGACGCCACCTCGCTCGGCCACGGCCATGGCGATGGCGGCCATCTCGTCGGGCGCGATCGAGGTGCCCGTGGGGTTGCCCGGGCTGGCCAGCAGCACGCCGCGCGTGGCCGGCGTCCAGGCCGCGCGCACGCTGGCGGCATCGAGCTGGAAGCGCGCCTCGGGCGATGCCGGCAGCAGCCGCGCCGTCGCGCCCGCGGCGGCGACGAAGTGGCGGTTGCAGGGGTAGCTCGGGTCGGGCATCAGCACCTCGTCGCCGGGCTCGAACAGGGCCAGGCAGATGAGCTGCAGCGCCGCCGAGGCGCCCGCCGTGACGACGATGCGCCGAGGATCGACCTCAAGGCCGTAACGCTGCCCGTACCAAGCCGCGATGCGCTGGCGCAGCGCCGGCAGGCCGGTGGCATCGGTGTACTGCGTGCGCCCCTCGGCCAACGTGGCGATGGCCGCGGCCCGCACGGCCGGTGCCGCGCCGAAGTCGGGCTCGCCGATGTTCAGGAACACCATCGGCTCGCCGCCCTGGGAGGGGTCACACTCGGGCGAGGCGGCCACGAGGCTGGCCGCCTTGGCCAGCTCCATCACATAGAACGGCTCGATGTGCTCGAGCCGGCTCGCCAGCCGCGGTGCCGTCATCGCCGGCGGCCGGCGGCGGCCTCGTCGGGGCGCAGTTGGCCGGCGCACTTGTCGAGCACACCGTTCACGTACTTGTGGCCGTCGGTGCCCCCGAAGGACTTGGCCAGCTCGACCGCTTCGTTGATGGCCACGCGGTACGGGATCTCGATGCAGCGCGACAGCTCGAAGCAGCCGATCAGCAGCGCGGCGTGCTCCACCGGCGACAGCAGCGAGGTCTTGCGGTCGACGTGGCGCGCGAGCACGGCGTCGAGCGTGGTGGCTTCTTCGATGCAGCCGTTCAGCAGCGCGTCGAAGTGCGCGCGGTCGCACTTGTCGAAGTGCTCGAGCTGCGTGATGTGGGCCTCGATCTCGGCCACCGGTGCGGCCGACACGAGCCACTGGTACAGGCCCTGCAGCGCGAACTCGCGCGAGCGGCGGCGGGCCGACTTCGGCGGCGCGCGCCGCGCGGGCGCCGTCGGGGCCGCTGCCGTGGGGGGCGTGCCGGCAGCAGGTGCAGCGTCGGCGGTGCTCACGAGAGGTCTTCCATCAGGTTGGCCATCTCCACCGCCACGCGGGCGGCGTCGCGGCCCTTTTCTTCGGCGCGCGCCCAGGCCTGCTCTTCGGTCTCGACCGTGAGGATGGCGTTGGCCACTGGCAGGCTGTGGTCGAGCGCGACGCGGCTGACACCGGCGCCGCTTTCGTTGCACACCAGCTCGAAGTGGTAGGTCTCGCCGCGGATCACGCAGCCCAGCGCGATGAGGGCGTCGAAGTCGCCGCTGTCGGCCATGGCCTTGAGCGCGACCGGGATCTCCAGCGCGCCCGGCACGCTGACGTGGCGAATGTCGCCGTCGTCGACCTCGAGCCGTTCGAGCTCGGCCAGACAGGCCTCGGCCAGCTTGCGGGTGATGGCGTCGTTGAAGCGTGCCCGCACGATGCCGATGCGCAGGCCCTCGCCGACGAGCGCGGCGCCGTCATCGCGGCCCTGGTCAGCGCCCTGCATGGCCGTGGGGCCGGCGAGAGCCGGCGCGAGAGGTGGAAGGAGTCATGAAGTCAGGTTCCGGCGGCGATGAAGCCGCTGATCTCGAGGCCGTAGCCCGTCATGCTGGGCATGCGGCGCGGGCTGCCGAGCAGCCGCATGCGGCGCACGCCGAGCTCGCGCAGGATCTGGGCGCCCACGCCATAGGTGCGCAGATCCATCTGCGGCTTGGCGGGCGTGGGCGGGCTGTCGCCGCGCAACGCCGGCAACAGGGCTTGCGCGTCGCTGCTGGCGTTCAGCAGCACGGCCACGCCGGCCGGCGCGCGGTGCAAGGCACGCAGCGCCTCGCCCAGCGGCCAGGAGTGGCTGCCGCCTTGCGCATCGAGCAGATCGAGCGCGGTGAAGGGCTCGTGCACGCGCACCAGCACTTCATCCGACGGCTGCCAGCGGCCGTGCTTCAGCGCCAGGTGCACGCCGCCGCCCTTGTCGCGGAAGGCCAGGCACTCAAACTCGCCTTGCGGCGTGACCAGCGGCCTTGCGCCGACCTGTTCGATCAGCGTCTCGTTGCGGCTGCGGTAGCCGATGAGATCGGCGATGGTGCCGATCTTCAGGCCGTGCTCGCGGGCGAAGACCTCCAGGTCGGGCAGGCGCGCCATCGTGCCGTCGTCGTTCATCACCTCGCAGATCACGGCGGCGGGCGAGAGCCCGGCCATGCCGGCCAGGTCGCAGCCGGCTTCGGTGTGGCCGGCGCGCATGAGCACGCCGCCGTCTTGCGCCTGCAGCGGGAAGATGTGGCCCGGCTGCACCAGGTCGGCGGGCTTGGCGTCGCGTGCCACGGCGGCCTGCACGGTGCGGGCGCGGTCGGCGGCGCT
>JBIJAP010000175.1:0-7193 GCA_044345715.1 Rubrivivax sp. | reverse complement strand
GCAAGATCAACACAGTTTAGTGACTACACATTCAGGCACAAAAAAGGCCCAAAAGGGCCGAATTTGTGAGTCGTGACAAGCACTTGGCTACGCCACGCCTTAAGTCAGGGTGCGGAACTTCAGCTTAGTGTGTGCGCTCCATCCGAGGGAGCGGAGCTCATGCGCGTGCTGCTGATTCACCCCAACTACCACTCCGGCGGCGCCGAGATCGCCGGCAACTGGCCGCCCGCCTGGGTGGCCTACCTCACCGGCTACCTCAAGGCCGGGGGCTACACCGACGTGCACTTTGTCGACGCGATGACGCACCACCTCGACGACGAGGCCGTGCGCGCGCGCATCGCGGAGCTGCAGCCCGACATCGTCGGCTGCACCGCCATCACGCCGGCCATCTACAAGGCCGAGGGGCTGCTGAAGATCGCCAAGGAGGTGAACCCGGCCATCGTCACGGTGCTCGGCGGCATCCACGGCACCTTCATGTACCCGCAGGTGCTGAAGGAGGCGCCGTGGATCGACGCCGTGGTGCGCGGCGAAGGCGAGCAGGTGTTCCTGAACTTCGTGCGCGCCGTCGACGACGGCAGCTGGGCGCGCGACCGCAGCACCGTGCACGGCGTGGCCTATCTTTCGCAGGACAGCGGCGCCGACGGCATGGTGGTGGCCACTGCGGCCGAGCCGCCCATCCAGGACCTCGACCGCATCAAGCCCGACTGGAGCATCCTGGAGTGGGACAAGTACATCTACATCCCGCTCGGCGTGCGCGTGGCCATTCCCAACTTCGCGCGCGGCTGCCCCTTCACCTGCACCTTCTGCAGCCAGTGGAAGTTCTGGCGCGACTACCGCATCCGCGAGCCCAAGGCGGTGGTCGACGAGATCGAGGACCTCGTCAACAACCACGGTGTCGGCTTCTTCATCCTGGCCGATGAAGAGCCCACGATCCACCGCAAGAAGTTCATCGCGTTCTGCGAGGAACTCATCGCGCGCGGGCTGCCTGCCAAGGTGCAGTGGGGCATCAACACCCGCGTCACGGACATCCTGCGCGACGAAAAGCTGCTGCCGATGTTCCGCCAGGCCGGCCTCGTGCACGTGAGCCTGGGCACCGAGGCGGCGGCGCAGCTGAAGCTGGAGCGCTTCAACAAAGAGACCACGATCGAGCAGAACAAGAAGGCCATCCGGCTGCTGCGCGAAGCCGGCATCGTGACCGAGGCGCAGTTCATCGTCGGCCTCGAGAACGAAACCGCCGAGACGCTGGAAGAGACCTACCAGATGGCGCGCGACTGGAACCCCGACATGGCCAACTGGGCGATGTACACGCCCTGGCCCTTTTCGGACCTGTTCCAGGAGCTCGGCGACAAGGTCGAGGTGTTCGACTTCGAGAAGTACAACTTCGTCACGCCCATCATGAAGCCCGACGCGATGGACCGCGCCGAGCTGCTCGACCGCGTGATGAACAACTACCGCCGCTTCTTCATGAACAAGAGCTTCTTCCAGTACCCCTGGGAGAAAGACAAGTTCCGGCGCAAGTACCTGATGGGCTGCCTGAAGGCGTTTCTCAAGAGCGGCTTCGAGCGCACGTTCTACGACCTCGGCCGCGTCGGCTACTGGGGCCCGCAGAGCAAGAAGAAGGTCGACTTCCAGTTCGCCGACCAGCGCGTGCACGAGCGGCCCGACGCCCAGGCCATTGCCGCGGCGGACGAAAACTGGGTGACGATGCACGGCCCGAAGATCGAGATGCGGCGCAAGAAGGGCGAGGACATCGCGGCGGCGGCGCTGGCGGCCATCGGCGTGGTGGAGGCGGCACAGGCCTCGTCTGCCGCGTCGGCGTGCGGGGGTGGCGGCCAGCTCACCGACGACGAGGCCGAGGCGGCCTTGTCGCACCGTCAGTCGGCCGCGGCGGACTGAGATGAGCGCCGTCGCTGCACCCGCCACCGCCGGGCTGATTGGCCCCAACGCCATCACCCGCATCCGCCAGGTGCTGCCGGCCTGGCGCGGCACAGCCTTCGCCGAAGCGGTGTTCGAACGTGCCGGGCTGCTGCAGCACTGGCGCCGCCCGCCCGAGCAGATGGTGCGCGAGGACGAGGTGCGCGCGCTGCACGCCGCGTTGCGCGAGGTGATGCCGGCTGACGAAGCGGCCGCCGTGGCGCGCGCTGCGGGCCGCGCCACGGCCGACTACCTGCTGGGCCACCGCATCCCGAAGCCGGTGCAGCGGCTGCTCAAGCTGCTGCCGGCCGGCCTGGCCGCGCGCGTGCTGGTGGCGGCGATCACGCGCCACGCCTGGACGTTTGCCGGCAGCGGCCGCTTCAGCGCCACGCTGCCGCGTGGCGGGCGCCCGCTGGTGCTGGAGATTCGCGACAACCCGCTGTGCCGCGGGCTGCGGGCGGGGGTGCCGGCCTGCGACTACTACGCCGCCACGTTCGAACGCTTGTTCCAGGTGCTGGTGCACGGCGACACGCAGGTGCGTGAGACGGCCTGCGAGGCCTGTGGCGACGACGCCTGCCGATTCGAGCTGCGCTGGTAGGCGGCGGCACGCCACCAGGGCTTCGACAGGCTCAGCCCGAACGGCCTTCCTGCTTTCGAACGGCCCTCCTCCGTTCTTCCGGCCTTCCCCCGCTCGAACGGCCTTCCCCCGTTCGTCCGACCTTCCCCCGTTCGTCCGACCTTCCCCCGTTCGCCCTGAGCCTGTCGAAGGGCCTGCCCACACCCCATCTCCGTTCGCCCTGAGCTTGTCGAAGGGCCGCCTTCAGCGCAGCGGCGGCGGCGTCACGCCGCGCTCGGCGGCCTCGCGGAAGAAGCGCACCCGCTCGGCATCGGCCGGGTGAGACGCAAACGCGATCGGCAGCCCGCCGCCCTCGGTCTCGCCCGACTTCGCGGCCCGGCCGCCGAGCCGCTCGAACAGCACCACCATCGCCGCCGGGTCGCGCCCCGCGGCGCGCAGCACGAAGGCGGCGTCGGCGTCGGCCTCGCGCTCGGCGTCGCGTGAGTAGCCCATGTGCGCCAGCAACGCCGGCACGCCGGCCAGCACGGCGCTGAAGTCGCCCAGCGCCACCGAGGTGGCCGCCGAGACGAGGCCGAAGCGCACCACGGCATGCAGGCCGTGCTGGCGCTTCACGTGGCCGTGCTCGTGCGCCAGCACGCCGAGCACGGCGTCGTCGGCATCCTTGAGCAGCTCGAGCAGCTCGTCGGTGATGACGATGTGGCCGCCCGGCAGCGCCACCGCGTTGGCGCCCAGCCGGCCGCCGCCGGCGAAGTGCAGCTGCCAGGGCGTGGCACCCTCCGGGTAGGCCTGCTGCAGCGCGGCCTGCAGCCGCTCGCGCCACTGGGCCTGCACAGCCGCGGGCGTCTGCGTCGGCCGGAACAGGCCTTCCTTCAGCTGCGCCAGCGCGGAGTCGCCGACGGCCTGCTCCACGGCCGGCGGCGTGACGGCCACCACGCTGCGCGCCACCCAGGGCACGCCCCACACGTAGCCGGCCGCGCTGAGCAGCACCAGCCCGGCCGTGGCAGCCAGCGTGGCGCGCCAGTGCTGCTGCGCACGCACCACCCAGCTCTCGCGATGGCCCTGGGCCTGGCGCCAGGCATCGAAGTCGGCGGCATCGGCAAAGACCAGCGAGCCGTGGCGCGCCAACTGCGCCACGCGCTGACCGTGGCGCGTGCGCTCGGGCCATTGCACCTGCGCCAGCGCGATGCCCTGGCGCACGCCGGCCTCGTCTTGCAGCCAGAGCGTGCCGCCGTCGAGCTCGGCCTGCACGGCACGCCCGCGCGCCTGCGTGCCGTCGTACCAGGTGGCCGCGATCACGCCGGGCATGCCGTCCTCAGAGCCCGATGTCGAAGCCGAGCAGGTCGCCGGCGGCGTCGCCCGCCGCGGCTTCGTCGCCGCTGCCGGCGCGGGCCACGAGTTCGTCGGGGTCGAGGGTCGACACCACCGACATCGCCTGCAGCCGCATGCGCGCGCTGGCCACCTGCGCGAACGGGAAGTACAGCCCCAACGTCACGATCACCAGCAGCGTGTTCTTGAACCACAGCCCGGCCAGCGCCCGCGCCCGCAGCGTGCTGACGAAGCGCAGGTGCCGGCTGGCCGTGCGGCCCCAGCACAGGTTCTGCAGCCGCGCCGTCCAGAAGCCGCCCGCCAACGCAAACACGAACAGGTAGGACAACATCACGGACACCACCGTGAGCACCACCACCATGGCCTTGCCGCCGTCTTGCAGCACGCCCATCAGCACGCCGACGCCCAGCACCACCGCCACCACGGCCGCAATGGCCAGCAGGCCCACGCCCAGCGTCTTGAGGGCCAGGCCGTAGAACGAGCCCAGGCCGGCCGAGAAGGCCGACTGCTCGGGCCCGAGCGCGTAGTTCGAGTGCTGCAGCCGCTTCAGCAGCCACAGGAACAGCGGCGCCAGCGCCGGCATCGCCAAGGCGGGCAGCAGCGTGACGAAGAGCTCGAAGCCGCTAGGCCCTTGCTGAGCGGGCGCTGCATCGGTCGGGTTCGGCGCGTCGGGCTGCAGCAGCAGCGCCCACACCAGGAACACCAGCACCACGGCCAGCGGCAGCGCCATCACCTTATAGGCCTGGCCCGCGCGCCCGGTGTAGGCGAAGCGCAGGCCGCGCCAACCGGTGTTGGCCAGCCGGAAGCGCATCGACGAATGCCACAGCGCCGGCCACAGCGCCGCGACGATGACAAACGCGATCAGGCCCGCTGTGGCCGAGAACTGCCCTGCGCCCGAGTAGGCCGCCAGCATCACCGCCACCAGCACGTAGCCGCGGAACATCTTCCACGGGTCGGCATGGAAGGACAGCGGCGCGCCGCCCACCTCGGTGGCGCCATGGAAGTAGCGCAGCCGCCGCACCTTGGCGAAGGGGTAGTACAGCCCCACCGTCACCAGCGTCAGCAGCAGGTTGACGATCCAGATGCGGAAGTACTCGCTGCCCGAGCCGACGAAGCGGACCGGCAGCGTGTGGCGCGTGGGCCTAGAGCGGCCGGCAGCCGGCATGGCCGACCCGGCAACGGAATCGTCGAGCATGGAAACCTCCCTGGGTGCGCGGTCGGGTTCGTCTGCAAGGCGGCGTTCCTCGAACCGGGCCACGCACTCTAGCAAGCGGCGGGCAAACCCCGACCTCGGGCGAGCCCTGCCTCCTAGAATCCCGGGTTGATGACCGCTATTGACACCCCGCTTTCCTCGTCGCGTTCGCCGCTGCTCGCGCTCTCGCCGCTCGACGGCCGCTATGCCCCCAAGCTGGCCGCGCTGCGGCCGTTGCTCTCGGAGTTCGGCCTCATGCGCTGCCGCGTGCAGGTGGAGGTGGAGTGGTTCATCGCGCTGTCGGACCTGAGGCTGCCCGAGTTCGCGCCCTTGTCGGATGCCGCACGGGTGCAGTTGCGTGGCCGCGTGGCCGCCTTCTCGGAAGCCGACGCTGAGGCCATCAAGGCCATCGAGCGCACCACCAACCACGACGTCAAGGCGGTGGAGTACTTCATCCGCCAGGGCTTCGCCGGTGCGCCCGAGCTCGAGCGCGCGGCCGAGTTCGTGCACTTCGCGTGCACCAGCGAGGACATCAACAACACCAGCCACGCGCTGATGCTCGGCGCGGCGCGCAGCCAGGTGCTGCTGCCGGCGCTCGACGGCGTGCTCGAGCGCCTGCGGCGCATGGCCGGCGTGTTTGCCGCGCTGCCCATGCTCAGCCGCACCCATGGCCAGACCGCCAGCCCCACCACGCTGGGCAAGGAGGTGGCCAATGTCGCGCATCGCCTGCAGCGCGCCCGCGCGCGCATCGCCGCCGTGGCGCTACCGGCCAAGATGAACGGCGCCGTGGGAAACTACAACGCCCACCTCTCGGCCTACCCGGATGTGGACTGGGAGGCCTTCGCGAAGCAGGTCGTCGAAGAGCGCCTGGGCCTGGTCTTCAACCCGTACACCATCCAGATCGAGCCGCACGACGGCATCGCCGAGCTGTTCGATGCCGTGGCGCACGCCAACACGATCTGCATCGACTGGGCGCGCGACGTCTGGGGCTACGTCAGCCTGGGCTACTTCAAGCAGCGCGTGAAGAAGGGCGAGGTCGGCAGCTCGACGATGCCGCACAAGGTCAACCCCATCGACTTCGAAAACGCCGAGGGCAACTTCGGCCTGGCCAACGCGCTGCTCGTGCACATGAGCGGCAAGCTGCCCATCAGCCGCTGGCAGCGCGACCTCACCGACAGCACCGTGCTGCGCAACATGGGCGTGGCGCTGGGCTACGGTGTGCTGGCGCTCGACAGCCTGGCGCGCGGGCTCGACAAGCTCGAAGTGAACGAGGCCGAGCTCGCCGCCGATCTCGACGCCGCCTGGGAGGTGCTGGCCGAACCCGTGCAGACGGTGATGCGCCGCCACGGCCTGCCCGACCCGTATCAGCAGCTGAAGGATTTCACCCAGGGCAAGCCCATCACGCGCGAGCTGATGCAGGGCTTCATCGCCGGGCTGGCGATACCGGCCGACGACAAGGCGCGCCTGCTGGCGATGACGCCGGGCTCGTACACCGGCAAGGCGGCCGAGCTGGCGGCGCGGCTGGGCGCGGCCACCGGAGCAGCCGCTTGAGCGTCGACACCTTGAGCTTCCGCGCCCAGCTCGACGCCGCCACGGCGCGCCACGCCTCGATGCTGTGCGTGGGCCTTGATCCCGAACCCGCGAAGTTCCCGCTCGCCTGGCGCGGCGACAGCGGGCGCATCTTCGATTTCTGCGCCGCCATCGTCGACGCCACCGCCGACCAGGTCTGCGCCTTCAAGCCGCAGATCGCGCACTTCGCCGCGCACCGAGCCGAAGAGCAGCTCGAGCGGCTGATTGCCCACATCCACGCCCGCGCCCCCGGCGTGCCGGTGATCCTGGACGCCAAGCGCGGCGACATCGGCAGCACCGCGGCGATGTACGCCATGGAGGCCTTCGAGCGCTACGGCGCCGACGCGCTGACGCTGTCGCCCTTCATGGGCCTGGACAGCGTCGAGCCGTACTCCGCGCTGGCCGAAGGCGGACGCTACAAAGGCAAGGGCCTCATCCTGCTGTGCCGCACCAGCAACCCCGGCGGCGCCGATCTGCAAGGCCAGGCGCTGGCCAGCGGCGAGCGCCTGTTTGAGCACGTCGCCCGGCTGGCCGCCGGCGATTGGGGCCGCCGGCTCGGCGGCACCGAGCTCGGCCTCGTGGTGGGCGCCACCTTCCCCGACGAGATCGCCCGCG
>JBIJAP010000174.1:0-7205 GCA_044345715.1 Rubrivivax sp. | reverse complement strand
GCACACCAACAGCGCGCCATGGCGCTCATACAGGCCATCCAGCCGTAGTCAGAAAACCAAACCTGAAATCCATCGCAAGTGCTTGATGGATAAAGGAGATCTGGGCCGGCGGCGGTGGAACTTCAGATTAGGTTTTCGTAGTTCGCATGCGCGTAGCCGGCATCCTGCATCATGGACTTGAACGTTTCCTGGTCTGGGTGCATCTTGATCGAGTCGACCAGGTACCGGTATGGCTTCCCATCCCCGACAAGGATCCGGCCCAAGGTCGGCCACAGGCCCGAGTAGGCATCCGCGAGCATTTGCAAGGGCTTGGACGTGGGCTTCGAAAACTCGATGATCGTCAACTGTCCACCGGGTCTCAGGACCCTCAAGATCTCCCGCAGGGCCTGCATCTTGTTCGTGAAGTTCCGGATCCCATAGCCGATGGTGACGGCGTCAAACGTGTTGTCCTCGAACTGCAAGTCTTCGGCGTCTGCCTGAAGAAATTGCACGTTGTCCGGAATGCCTGCTCTTGCAAGCCGTGCACGCGCTGCCTGAAGCATCTGCTCATTGACATCGCTGAGGATGACGGATCCCTGCGGTCCGAGCCTTTTGCTGATGAGGATGGTCAAGTCGCCCGTGCCCGCTGCGATATCGAGCACCTGGGTACCAGGCTTGATGTTGCTCGCGTTGATTGCGTACCACTTGACGACGCGGTGAGTCCCGAAAGAAACAACGTCGTTCATGACGTCATACCGCGGCGAAACCGTATCGAAGACCTCGGCGATCCTCCCCGCCTTTTCATCAAGCCTGACCGTCTCGAACCCGAAATGCGTGGTCTTGGCACCACTGTCTTCGCCGTACTTCCTGGTGTTCATCGAGGTTCCTTTTTCGGTTCTTCGCAAGCATCGACCGCAGGCCTCGGTCGATCACTCATCGTCGGTGCTGCGGCATCGTGATGCAGGCGTGAAGGCTGTGCGGGGCGCATTCGTCTTGCGCACGCTGCCCTGGCACCTGGGTGCGCTGACCGGCCGTGATCACTCACGGGTTCAGCCGCGCCAGTTCACCCAGCCAGGCGGGCCAGAACAAGCCGCCTCGCTCACGCCCCAGCCGCACGACGACCGTCTGCGTCGCCGGGGCGATGTAGATGTACTGTCCGCGCAGGCCCTCGGCATAGAAGTCATCGCCGGGCTCCGCGCTGAGTGCGTCGGGCCAGGCCGGCGCGCCACGGCTGCCGGCCGAAGCTTGCTGCCCGGCCACCGTCTGGGCCTGCGACAGCGCACGCCGCCACTGCCAGGCATAGAAGGCCTGGAAGCGGCTGGCCGGACGTTCGATGTTGCGGCGGGCGGCGGCATCGGCGCCCGGACGCTGCTGCACGGCGGTGCTCTGGCGCAGCCAATCTGCGGCCACCAAAAACGAGCCGCTGGTTGCGCGGCCGTTGTTCAAGACCAGTTGGCCCAGACGCAGGTAATCCACGGCACGGGCATTGAGGCAGCAGAAGGCGCGGGCCATGCCGCCGGTGGCGCTGTCCAGGCTCCAGCTGGCGTCGAACTCGGCGCCCATCGGTTGCCAAAGCCGCTGCTGCAGATATCCCGCAAGGGGCATCGCCACCGCGCGTTCCAGCGCCATGGCCAGCAGCTGGGTGTCGCCGCTCTGGTACGAATAGGCCTCGTCCGGCGCTGTCTTGATGCGCAATCGGGCCACCTCGGCCTTGAGGTCGGCGCCGAGGTAGAACCGCGAGGCCTGTGACCAGGGCACGGTATAGCTCTCCTGGAAGTCGATGCCGCTGCGCATCATCAGCAAGTGGCGCAGCGTGATCTGGCCAAAGCGCGAGTCCTGGGCGAGCAGCTCGGGCAGATAGCGGGTGACGGGATCGTCCACGCTTTGGATGCGGCCGTCGGCGATGGCCACGCCGATCAGCAGCGACACCACGGACTTGGCCACCGAAAACGAGGTGCCCATGCTGTCGCGGCTGAAACCGTTGAAGTACTGCTCATGCACCAGCAGACCGCGGCGCAGCACCAGCAGCGCCACGGTTTCGCGCGCGGCAAGTTGGGCCGCGGCCTCCTCTTGCGTCAAGCCACCCGGCCAGCGCAGCGCCACCGGTGCGTCGGCCGGAGGTATGGGCAGGGGCGACGGCATGGCCGCGCGTGCGATCGGCGCATTGTCGAAATGCTGGTGGTCGGTGATTTCGGCCTTGCCCTGGACCACCATCCACAGCGGCAGCGAGCTGCAGCCGGACAGGCCCACGGCGCCGCCGATCACGATGCTGATCAGCAGCCCAGCCCTGGCACCGCGGCGCCGCAGTTTCGATGTCATGTCCATCCCTTGGCCTACCCCGGGGCCGGCCGGGGAGGATGTTAGAGCGACCAGCTGTGGCCGCCGACAAGGGCCAGCCGGCGCCTGAACTTGGCACCGACGTCGGCGCAGCTCCCTGCTGCACTCAGCACGCGGAGCTGTCGACTGAGGCGAGGATCACAAACCTAACGTGGCATGATCCCGCCGCGCCTTGATGGGGTTTCGAGGACCATGAGAACCAACGTCTCCGGCTTTACGCTCATCGAGTTGATGCTCGTGGTGGCCATCATCGGGATCCTCGCCGCTGTGGCGTTGCCTGCATACCAGGACTACACCACGCGCTCCAAAGTGGCAGAAGGGCTGGACCTGGGGCGCGCAGCGGCGCAGAACGTGGCTGCCTACCACGACCGTTGGGGTGTTTTGCCTGTCGACAATGCCGCGGCAGGGCTGCCCGCATCTGCAGAGCTTCGTGGTGCCTATGTAAGCGCAATCGAAGTTCGCCAGGGCGTGGTGCGAGTGTCGTTCGAGTTGCCTGGTGTCACGACCGAACCTGGTGGAAGCGTTCTGATGCTGCGCCCCGTGCAAGCAACGAACCAACCCACATCACCCCTGGTCTGGCTCTGCCAGAACCACAAGCCACCCAAAGGCATCACCGCGCCGCCGTTCACAGAGGAAGACAGCGCCCAACTGCTGCCTGACAGGATGCTGCCGGGCTCATGCCGATGACGCGTCGCTACTCGGCTGCCAGTACGGCACAGCCTTTGTCATGGGAGCGAATCGCGCCCCTTGATTCCGCCTTGGCCTGCGCCATCGTGCTGGTTTGCGTGGTCCTGTGCGTCCGGAGCATTCCGCCCCTGTCGGGCAAACTCAGGCTCGTCGAAGCGGTCATCAATCTGCCTTCCCAGAACTGGCCACAGGCAGAGGCGCTTGCGCTCACGGGGCGCCTGGACACGCTAGGTCCCACGGAGCCGCAGCTCTTGGGTGGGTTGAGCTACGGCAGGCAAGAGGCGCAGGCTGTGGCGATAGGCACCCAGCGGGATGGCGAGACCGAACTGAGTCTGGGCATGCGGCTGGCTGTGGCGGAGCAAGGGCTTGGTTGGCACAGCTTGCCCCTGTGCGGCGTGCGCCCTACGCCAGCCGGCTGGAGCGCTCATGCCAAGCCGCTGGCACGGGGAATCCCAGACCAGCAACTGCCGTATCTCTGCAGCAATCGCTGAGGCCTGCATCCCCTATGACACCAACGCCATGAGACGAAGGCGACCAACGCCCCACTTGAGCGCGCCGCTGTTGCAGCAGCTGGCAGCGGCAACCCGGCAAGGTCTTCCGTTGGCGGAGGTTGCGGCGATCCTGGCCTCGGATCCCGAGACCGTGCCAGCGGGCGTACCAGCGACCTTTGCGGCTTCGCTGGCAGCGGGAAAGAGCCTGTCCGCCACCTTGGTGCAGATACCGTCCGTGGCCGCGCCGTCAACAGCGGCGTGGATGTCGCTGGCCCAAGAGCGTCAGCAACTGCCGGCAGCCCTACAGGCCTGGGGTGATGACGTCGCGCAGGTCACCAGAGGGCAGCGCGCCCAACGCTTGGCTCTCTTATGGCCCAGTGCCGTGGCTGTGACCGTGCTGATCCTGTGGGCCGTGCTGGCGGTGTTCGTGATGCCGGCCTTTGCACAAACCTTCGAGAGTTTCGGCACCGATCTTCCTGCGCCCAGCCTCGTGCTGTTTGCAACCTCCCAACTGCTCAGCCAGTGGTGGTGGCTCGTGGCCATCGCTGTCGCCGGCGGTGGATGGGCGGTGTGGAAGCGAAAGCTGCCTGCGCCACTCGTTCGGGCGGCACATCGGCTGACCGACTTGCTGGGCTTCATCGCCCGATGGCGTGCCGCCTTGTTTGGACACCGGCTGGTGGCTTTGCTGAATGCCCATCCCGACAGCGGCCCACTGCAGGCTGCGGCGATGGCACACCTCGCTGCCAGCACAAACCACGTTGCCTGGGCAGCGACTGCCCAACGTCTACAGGTGGGTTTGCTGGCCGGGCAGAGTCTGAGCGCGGTACTGCAGTCCGAAGTTGGGTTGCCTCGTCGACTGGCTGCGTTCGTGCAGCTGGGCGAAAGGACGGGTCGGCCAGAAGCTGCTTTGGCAGCCCTGGCAGAGACTGCCGCCGACGAGCTGCAGGAAGCGCAGGCGCGTCTTGACCGCGGCACCGTGTTGTTGCTGTACCTGCTGCTGGGCCTGACCGTCGGTGCACTGGTACTGGCCGTGTACTTGCCCATCTTCCGCATGGGCTCCCTGGTATGAGAGTCCGGAGGTTGACCATGCGCATGCACCACCGTGGGTTCACGTTGATCGAGCTCATGATCGTCATCGCCATCCTCGGCATCGGGGCCGGCTTGGCAATGCCCTCGTACCAAGACCGAGTCATCCGAGCGCAAGTTGCTGAGGGTCTCGCGCTCGCTGACATAGCCAAACAGGCCATCGCCACTGAGTACGCGCGCAGCGGCAAACTGCCGGCCGATAACGCCTCGGCGGGCCTACCCCCAGCCGATCGCATCGTCGGCAACTACGTTTCGAGCTTGGCGGTGGAGGGCGGTGCCGTGCAAATCAGCTTCGGCCAACTGTCCAACCGCAACTTGGCGGGCAAAGTGCTGAGCCTCCGCCCGGCCATGGTGCCTGCCTACAAGCAGGTTCCCATCGCTTGGGTTTGTGGCCAAGCCAGCGTTCCGCCCAAGATGAGCGCTGAAGGCAGCAATCGCACCACACTGCCCGGCCCGCATCTTCCGGTGGAGTGCCGGGGCGCGCCGGTCACGTAAGGCAAGAGCGCTGGCCCCACCGTGATTCGTAGCGGTAGATGCGCTCGGGGCTAACACACAGGTTGGTGAGGGTGAGCGCCACCGATGCGGACCCTCGGGCTGTAGCGCACAACGGACTCGGCGGCGGCAGGAAGCGCAGCGGGGTGTCGGCGCCCGCTGCGCCCGGCCGTGGGGCTCAGCGAGCTTCGCCCTGAGCGAGGATCTGCCCGATCAGCTCGTGCTTCATCGCGTCGGCGGTGGCGTTGGGCCCCTGGCAGGTGCCGGCGGCTTCGTGCCCGCCGCCGCCGTGCTTCAACATCAGGTCGCCCACGTTCACCCGGCAGCTGCGGTCGAAGATGCTCTTGCCGATGGTGTACACCGTGTTCTGCTTCTCGCGGCCCCACATCACGTGCATGCTGATGTCGCACTGCGGATACATCGCATAGACGACAAAGCGGTTGCCGGCGTAGATGAGGCTCTCATCGCGCAAGTCCAGCACGACCAGCTTGCCGTGCACCTCGGCCACGCGTGCGATCTGCTCCCGGAACAGCGCATGCTGCGCGAAGAACAGCTCGACGCGCTCCTTCACGTCCGGCAGGGCCAGAATGTCCTCGATGGGCATGTCGCGGCAGTTGTCGATGAGCATCATCATCAGCTGGTAGTTCGACACCCGGAAGTCGCGGAAGCGGCCCAGGCCGGTGCGTGCGTCCATCAGGAAACTCAGCAACTCCCAGCCCTTGGGGTCGAGCACGTCTTCGCGCGTGAAGCCGGCGCTGTCGGCCTTGTCGACGGCGTCCATCATCTCGTCGCTGACGCGCGTGAAGCGGGCCTTGCCGCCGTAGTGGTCGTAGACCACGCGCGCCGCGCTCTTGGCCTGCGGCTGCAGGATGTAGTTGTCCGGCTGCGCGCCTTCGTTGCGCACGGCTTCCGACGCGTGGTGATCGAAGCACAACCCGCAGCCCGGCACATAGGGCAGGTTGGTGATGATGTCGCGGTCGGTGACGGCGACCTTGCCGTCCTGCATGTCCTTGGGGTGCTGGAAGACGATCTCGCCCAGCAGGCCCAGTTCCTTCAGCAGCACGGCGCAGACCAGGCCGTCCATGTCGCTGCGGGTGATGAGGCGGTATCTCAGGTCGACGGGTGCGTTCATGCGTTCTGCCTCTCGGCTGCCAGGGGGTGTTTGGGGGGTTTCGGCACTCCGCGCACCGACTTGAGCCCGCCGGCCGCGCCGCCGCTCACTCGCGCGGCCGCTTCGTCAATGCGCGCACGGCTCGCGTGGCCACTGTCACCTCCCGCCAGTCGCAGGAAGCAGGCGAGCCCGGCCCCAGGGTCGGCACCGCGCCGATCAACAGCAGGCCGACGGCGGTCTTCGGGTCGGTGGCGAAGAAGGCGTTGACAAAGAGCAAGGTGACGACCACGTAACCGTGGCGTGAGGGCAAGACGCATCTGGTGATGAGCCCGCTGGAGTTCATGCAGCGGCTGGAGGCACAGGTGCCAAGGCCAAGGTTGCGCCCCCCAATGACCGCTTCGCGGCTGTCAGTCCAGGCAGTCGGATGCCCAGTTTGGGTCGCTATGCAGAGCTTTGCATAGCGACCCACCAGCGCCAGACGCCGCCGTGAACTCGTCGCCCCGAAGCTGTCGGTCGAACATGCACCACCGACGCCGACGGTGGCCCCGCAGCGGAGGGCACCCATCGGCACACCACGGACCGGTGCGCCTGAGCTGGGCCAAGCTGCTCAGACGGGTGTTTTTCAGAGTTAGCCTACGCATACCTGAAGAACGTGTTCACAGGACTCCTGAGCACGAGCATGGCTTGCGCCGCGCTCGACACACAACTCACGAGTTCTGCGGCCCATCACCGACAGAACTTGCAAGCATGAAGACATCGGCGAACACGCACCCATCTATCGGCATATCCGCTGTCATGCCCCCGCCACTCTGGCGCATCCGCCTGCAGGCGATCGCTTGGTTCGTGCTGGGCGCTGCGTTCGTCCTCGGACTCCCCATCCTCCTGGGTTGGGGCTATGGGCTGCTCATCGGGCTGGTGCTCGTCGCGGCGGTACTGGCCGTCGCGAGCGCGTGGGTCATCCGACGACTCTCAACCACCGCTGCGGGCCGACCGTTCACTTCGGTCTGGTCGCGCGCCCTGCT
>JBIJAP010000173.1:0-7243 GCA_044345715.1 Rubrivivax sp. | reverse complement strand
GATGTCGAGGCCGGTGCCGTCGCCCTCGATGTACGGGATGATGGGCTGATCGGGCACGTTGAGCGAGAAGTCCGCGTTGACGGTGATCTTCTGGCCGGCGGCAGGCACCTTGATGTGCTGGTACATGGTGGAACGGGTCTCCTTCGGGTATGCGGGTTACACCGGAGGCCTGCACGGCGGGCCGTGCGTCCGGTGCGCAATCGAGCGCCGAAATTCTAGTTCACGGGGTCTGTCAACCGACTGACGAGTCCGCGCGTTTCCAGCAGGCGCCGCTCACAAACGAAGCGGCGGCTTCACTTAACGCACTTCAAAGGATTACCGAGATGAACAAGCTCCTGGCCGCCCTGATCGTCGCCGCCTTCGCCACCACCGGCGCGTTCGCCGCCGATGCCAAGAAGGATGAGAAGAAGGCTGCCCCGGCCGCCGCCCCGGCCGCCAAGAAGGAAGAAGCCAAGCCGGCCGCTGCCGCGCCCGCCGCCGCCCCGGCCGCCAAGAAGGAAGAGGCCAAGCCCGCCAAGGCCGCCGCCCCGGCCGCCAAGAAGGAAGAGCCGAAGAAGTAATCGCGCCTCGCGCGAATGTGAAGACGCCCGGCTTGCCGGGCGTTTTTCTTGGTCGACCGAGGCCGCCCTGGCCGCCGCCTCAGGCCCAGCCGCAGTAGGCGGCGATCGGGTGCCAGATGTCCTTGCCCAGGGCAAACAGAGCCGCCACGGCCAGCAGCGCGCCGGCCGCGCGTGCCAGGCGGCGCTCGAGCCCCGGCGCATCGGCGCGGCCCTTGAGCAGCCGCCACAGGGCCGGCGCCGCCAGCAGGCCGCCGGCCGAGGCCACGGCGAACGCGGCCATGGCCGTGGCGCCGGCCCAGGGGGTTTGCGTCATCGACGCCACCAGCAGCGCCGACTGCAGCAGCCCGCAGGGCCAGGCCACCCACAAGGAACCGGCGGCCGCCGCCCGCAGCGGCGTCCGCCACACGCGGACTGGCGCCGAACCCGCCGGCGTGGCCAGCCCCGAGCCGGCGCCCGCGGGCACCGCCACGCGCCCGATCTGGCCCATCCAGGCCGGCTGGCGGCCCTGCACCAGCAGCCACAGCCCCAGCACCAGCATCGCCACATGGAACAGCACCCACAGCGGCCGCAGTGCCGGCGTCCATTGCGACAGGCTCGCCAGCGTGCCGACGCTGGCCGACGCCACCAGGCCGGCCGCTGCGTAGCCCAGCACCCGGGTCGACTGGAACGCCCACACACCCGGCCCGCGCGGACCGGTGGCCGCCGCGCAGGGCGCGCTGCACATGGCGGCGCAGTGCGGCATGCCGGCCAGCCCCAGCAGCGCCGCGCTGGCGATCAGGGCCGCGTCCATCGTGCTCAGATGATGCGCGAGAAGCGCTCGCGCGCCTGGTAGGACTGCAGGTGGCGATCGAACACCATCGCGATGGCGCGCACGAAGTACCACCCGGTGGGCGTGATCTGGATCTCCTGGTCGTCGACCTGCACCAGACCCATCTCCTGCAGCTGGCGCAGACGTGCCAGCTCGGCGGCAAAGACCTCGGGCACCTTCACCAGGTGCGCCAACTCGATCGACTCGAACTCGACGCGCCCCTGGCACATCAGCGCCATGATGACGGCGCGGCGGACGAGGTCGTCGCGCGTGAGCGCCAGGCCCCGCACCACCGGGAAGCGCCCCTGGGCGAGCGCGTCCTGGTACTCCTCCATGGTCTTGGCGTTCTGGCTGTACGTGGCGCCGATCCGCCCGATCGACGACACGCCCAGCGCCACCAGGTCGCAGTCAGGCTGCGTGCTGTAGCCCTGGAAGTTGCGATGCAGGCGCCCCTGCCGCTTGGCCACGGCCAGGGCATCGCCCGGCAGCGCAAAGTGGTCCATGCCGATGTAGACATAGCCACTGCCGACGAAGCCCGCCAGCGCGTCGCCGAGCATGCGCACGCGCTGGTCGCCACGCGGCAAATCGGCAGCGTGGATGCGGCGCTGCGGCTTGAAGCGCTCGGGCAGGTGGGCGTAGGCGTACAGCGCGATGCGCGACGGGCGCAGCCGGGCCACCTGCGCGATGGTGCGGCGGAACGACTCCGGCGTCTGCTTGGGCAGGCCGTAGATCAGGTCGGCGTTGATCGATTCGAAGCGCAGCGCCCGGGCCTCGGCCACCAGCTCCTGCACCATCTCGAAGCTCTGCACGCGGTGCACGGCAGCCTGCACCTCGGGGTCGAAGTCCTGGATGCCGAAGCTGACCCGGTTGAAGCCCAGGGCCGCCAGGTGGCGCAGGCGCTGCGGCGTGGCGGTGCGGGGGTCGACCTCGATTGACAGCTCGGCCTGCGGCTGCAGCTTGAAGGCGCCGCGCAGCAGCGTCATCAGACTGGCGCGTTCGTCGTCGGACAGGAAGGTTGGCGAACCTCCACCCAGGTGCAGCTGCGACACCGGCTGCGAGCTGCCGAGCTCGGCCCGGTGCAGCTCGACCTCGCGCTGGAGCCAGTGCAGGTACTCGGCACCACGGCTCTTGTGCTTGGTGATGATCTTGTTGCACGCGCAGTAGTAGCACACCGAGTCGCAGAACGGGATGTGCACGTACAGCGACAAGGGCGGCGCGCCGCCGACGCGCGCGCCCATCGCGCGCTGGCGCAGGGCCTGGCGGTACTGGTCGGCGCCGAAGGCCTCGACGAAGCGGTCGGCCGTGGGGTAGGAGGTGTAGCGCGGGCCAGGTACGTCTAGCTTGGCCAGCTGTTCATCGCTGAGGCTGATGGCCGCCGGTTGGGCTGCGGAGGGGGTGTCGACAGTAGACATGCGCTGCAATGTGCAGCAGCCTCTCCAACCCCCGCTTGACTTAACTCAACGGCCTGTCTTGAAGTGGCCATTCGGGGCCACCTGGAGATTCGGCGATACTCTGACGCAGGAGCCGTGTCCCATGCAGTACACCCCCTCGACTCTCCGCCTCGAGCCGTTCAAGGTTGCCTGTTCCAGTTGCAACCTGCGTGAGCTTTGCCTGCCCGTGGGCATGTCGAACCAACAGCTCGAGCGGCTCGACGACATCGTGGCCACCCGCCGCACCGTGGCCCGCGGCGAGGCGCTGTTCCACGTCGGCGATGCCTTCACCGCCCTCTACGCCGTGCGCACCGGGTTCTTCAAGACCTGCGTGTCTTCTGAGGACGGCCGCGACCAGGTGACCGGCTTCCAGATGGCCGGCGAACTGCTCGGCCTCGACGGCATCGGCACCGACCGCCACACCTGCGATGCGTTGGCGCTCGAAGACTCGCAGGTCTGCATCATCCCCTTCCACCAGCTCGAGGAACTCTCGCGCGAGCTGTCGGATCTGCAGCGCCACTTCCACAAGATCATGAGCCGCGAAATCGTGCGCGACCACGGCGTCATGCTGCTGCTGGGCAGCATGCGGGCCGAAGAGCGGCTGGCGGCCTTCCTGCTGAACCTGACGCAGCGGCTGCGCACGCGCGGCTTCTCGTCGAGCTCGCTGATCCTGCGCATGACGCGCGAGGAGATCGGCAGCTACCTGGGCCTGAAGCTCGAGACCGTGAGCCGTGCCTTCAGCCGCTTCCAGGACGAAGGCATCCTCACCGTCAAGCAGCGGCAGATCGAGGTGCTCGACCCCGACGCACTGCAGCGCCTGGTCAACGGCACGCCCTGCTGAGCCGCGCGGCGGCGCGATCGGGCCTCAGCCCGGTGTGGCGCCCTCGTTGAGATCCTCGGCGCTGCGCTCGAGCAGCACCGTCAGCGCGCAGGCCGTGCTGATGCAGGCCCAGAACACGAAGAAAGCGATCGAGTAGACGGCGCTGCTCGACAGCGCGAGCGCCTGCCCGGACGCCGTATGAAGCGTCAACGGGTCGACGAACGCGAACACCAGGATCTCCAGCACCGCCGCCACCAGGAAGGCCGGCCACAGGATGGCTGCTGAGCGGCGAGCGATGCGCTTCATGAGTCGGGCTCCGTGGCAGCCGGCTTCAGGGCTGCGGCGTGGCCGCGTGGTTGCGGCCCTGCACGGCCGGCAGCTCGGCGCTGTTCTTGGCCTTGGGCAGGTTCGTCAAGGGGTCGGGGTTGGCGATCGCGATGGCCAGCGTGGCGAATCCCGCCACCACCACGGCGGCAGGCCCGCCGATGACCATCCAGACGATGGGCAGCTTGTACCAGGGGGGAGAGGCTTCTTCGCTCATGGGAGTCTCCGTTCAATTGCAGGCGCCGGCATCAACGCGGCACCAGGAAAGTGGCTTTCTCGACGACCCGGTGTGCCGCGGTGCCCTCGGGCGTTTGCAGCGTCACCAGGAATCGCAGCGGATGTGCGCCGCTGCCGGCGTTGGTGGCCACCTCGGGTGGCACGCGGGCGGCCACGGCGATCCAGCGCGCCTCGGCCGGGGCCAGCGTCAGCGGCTCGCGGCGGTCGAGCAGCAGGCCGCTCAAGCCTTCGGCCGTGACGAGGTAGGTCTGCGAGTTTTCGGTCGCGTTCATGATCTGCAGGCGGTAGACGTTTTCGACCCAGCCGTCGTCGACCACACGCCCGAGCGTGCCACGGTCGCGCACCACGTCCACCTTGAACGGCGAGCGCAGTAGCAAGGCCACCAGCAGCGCCGTGCAGATGAGCCCGAGCACGGCCGTGTACCCGAGCACGCGCGGCCGCATCACGCGCTTCCACAAGGTGGCGCGCGGGCTGTGCTCGGCCATGCCGCGCTCGGTGTCGTAGCGCACCAGGCCCCGGGGGTAGTTCATCTTGTCCATCACGCCATCGCAGACGTCGATGCAGGCGGCGCAGCCGATGCACTCGTACTGCAGGCCGTTGCGGATGTCGATGCCGGTGGGGCACACCTGCACGCACAGCCCGCAGTCGATGCAGTCGCCCACGCCCGCGGGCTTGAGGCCGTCCTTCTTGTTGCGCTTGCTGTTCTGGCCGCGCGCTTCGCCGCGGGCGGCGTCGTAGGTGATGATGAGCGTGTCGGGGTCGAACATCGCGCTCTGGAAGCGTGCGTACGGGCACATGTACTTGCACACCTGCTCGCGCATGTAGCCGGCGTTGCCGTAGGTGGCGAAGCCGTAGAACAGCGTCCAGAAGGTCTCCCATGGCCCCAAGCCCAGCGACAGCACCTTCAGCGCCAGCGTGTGGATCGGCGTGAAGTAGCCGACGAAGGTGAAGCCGGTCCACAGGCCCAGGGCGATCCACGCCGCCTGCTTGCCGCCCTTGCGCATCAGCTTCTGCGTGCCCCAGGGCGCGGCGTCGAGCTTCATGCGCTGCGCCCGGTCGCCTTCGAAGCGCTTCTCCACCCACATGAAGATCTCGGTGTACACCGTCTGCGGGCAGGCATAGCCGCACCACAGGCGGCCGGCCACCGTCGTGAACAGGAACAGCGCGTAGGCCGAGATGATCAGCAGCCCCGTTAGGAAGATGAAGTCCTGCGGGTACAGCACGAGGCCGAAGATGTAGAAGCGGCGCGCTTCCAGGTCGAACAGCACCGCCTGGCGGGCGTTCCATTCCAGCCAGGGCAGCCCATAGAACACGAGCTGCGTGATCCACACCAGCGCCCAGCGCCAGCCGGCGAACCAGCCGCTCACCGCGCGGGCGTAGATCTTCTTCTGCTTCTGGTAGAGGCTGACGATGCGGACGGCCGGATCGTCGGCGTCCGCGCCGGTGGCCGCGGCTGCCGGGCTGCTGCTGTCGTTCATCAGGGGTGGCGGCGGGTTCTCGGCACGCTCAGTTGGCGACCGCGACCTTGGCGCCCTTCGACAGGCTCAGCACGTAGCCCGAGAGCACGTGCACCTGCTCGGCGGTGAGCAGCCGGCCTTGCGACGGCATCGGGTTGTTGATGCCCTGCGTCACGGCCCTGATGATGGCCTGCTCACCCCAGCCGTGCAGCCAGATCTTGTCGGTGAGGTTGGGCGCACCCAGCGCCATGTTGCCCTTGCCTTCGGGCCCGTGGCAGGCCGCGCAGGTGGCGAACTTCGGCTTGCCGAGCTGCGCCGCGAGGTCGTTGTGCGCGCTGCCCGAGAGGCTGAGCACGTAGTTGGCGAGGTTCTTCACGTCCTCGGCCGTGCCCACGGCAGCCGCCATCGGCGGCATCACGCCCACGCGACCTTCGACGACCACCTTCTTGACGTAGTCGAGGCTGTCGCCGCCCAGCCAGTCGGTGTCGGCCAGGTTCGGGAAGCCCTTGGAGCCGCGCGCGTCGGAGCCGTGGCACTGCGCGCAGTTGTTCAGGTACAGGCGCTGGCCGATGCCCATGGCCTTTTCGTCGGCCGCCAGTTGCTCGGCGGTCATGGTGGCGTACTGGGCGTACACCGGCGCCATGGCGGCGCGGGCCTTCTCCTGCTCGGCCTCGTACTGGCCGACGCTCGACCACTTCAGCAGACCCGGTGCGCTGCCCATGCCCGGATAGAACGCCAAGTACACGGCCGCAAACACCACGGTGATGACGAACAGGCCCATCCACCAGCGCGGCAGTGGGTTGTTCATCTCCTTCAGGTCTTCGTCCCAGACGTGGCCGGTGGTGTTGTCGTCGGACATCACCTGCCGCTTGGCCGCGATGGCCAGCAGCACCAGGCAGGCCACCAGTGACAACGCGGTCACCACCGCCACGAACAGCGCCCAGCCGCTGTGCAGAAAGTCGCTCACGGCTTTACTCCTTGGTTGTGATTGGCACCGGCCGCAGGGGCCGGTGCATCGTCATCGGCGAAGGGCAGCAGCGCTGCGGCTTCGTGGTCGGCCACGCGCCGGCGGCTCCAGGTGTGGGCAACCAGCACCAGGAACAGCGCCAGGCCTGCCACCGTGACGGCGATGCGAAGGAAGTTCACGTCCATCGGTGTTCTCCTTCGCTCACTTGCGCGCGGTGCCGAGCACCTGCAGGTAGGCGATCAGGGCTTCCATCTCGGTCTTGCCCTTCACCAGCTCGGTCGCGGCCGCGATCTCGGCTTCGGTGTAGGGCACGCCCACGCGCTGCAGCGCCTTCATGCGGCCCGGCATGCCGGCAGCGTCGACCGCACCTGTCTCGAGCCACGGGTAGGCCGGCATGTTGGACTCGGGCACCAGGTCGCGCGGGTTGATCAGGTGGGCGCGGTGCCATTCATCGCTGTACTTGCCGCCCACGCGGTGCAGGTCGGGGCCGGTGCGCTTGCTGCCCCACTGGAAGGTGTAGTCGTAGACGAACTCGCCGGCCACCGAGTGCGGCCCGTAACGCAGGGCCTCGGCGCGGAACGGCCGCACCATCTGCGAGTGGCAGTTGTAGCAACCCTCGCGGATGTAGACGTCACGGCCG
>JBIJAP010000172.1:0-7265 GCA_044345715.1 Rubrivivax sp. | reverse complement strand
CCCAGATCCACAAACGCGCCGTACTCGGTGATGTTCTTGACCACGCCGTGCACGATGGCGCCTTCGGTCAGCGTCTCCAGCAGCTTGGCGCGCTCTTCGCCCATCGAAGCCTCGACGACGGCGCGGCGCGACAACACGACGTTGTTGCGCTTGCGGTCGAGCTTGATGACCTTGAACTCCATCGTCTTGCCTTCGAACGGCGTCATGTCCTTGACCGGACGCGTGTCGAGCAGGCTGCCCGGCAGGAAGGCGCGGATGCCGTTGACGAGCACCGTGAGGCCGCCCTTGACCTTGCCGCTGACGGTGCCGGTGACGAACTCGCCGCTTTCCAGCGCGTTCTCGAGGCTCATCCAGCTGGCCAGGCGCTTGGCCTTGTCGCGGCTGAGGATGGTGTCGCCGTAGCCGTTCTCGACGGCGTCGATGGCCACCGAGACGAAGTCGCCGACCTGGACTTCGAGCTCGCCCTGGTCGTTCTTGAATTCCTCGATGGGGACGTAGCTCTCGCTCTTGAGACCCGCGTTGACGACGACGTGGTTGAAGTCGATGCGCACGACCTCGGCGGAGATGACCTCGCCGACGCGCATGTCGTTGCTCTTGAGCGATTCCTCGAAGAGCGCGGCGAAAGAGTCGAACCCGCCCTTGGCGGTGACAGTGGTTGATACGGACATGGATTTCCTGGGTTCCCGGAGGAGTGGTCAGCAGAGCCGGGCGTGCTTGCGGCGGGATGCCGCGGGGGAAAGCGTTTCAGGAGAAGGGGCGACGCTCCTGCCACCACGCCAGCACCTGCTGCACCGATTCGTCGATGCCGAGCTGGGAGTTGTCGAGCAGCTTCGCGTCTTCGGCCGGTTTCAGCGGCGAGGCCGTGCGCTGGGTGTCGCGCCGGTCGCGCGCTTCAAGGTCGGCACGAAGGGCCGCGATGCTAGCCGGAATCCCCTTTGAAATCAACTGCTTATGCCGCCTTTGCGCGCGCTGTTCGGCGCTGGCCGTGAGGAACACCTTGAGCCCGGCATCGGGGAACACCACGGTCCCCATGTCGCGGCCGTCGGCCACCAGGCCGGGGGCACGGCAGAAGGACAACTGCAGCCCGTGCAGCGCCGCGCGCACCGCCGGCAGCGCCGACACGCGCGAGGCCAGCAGCCCGGTGCTCTCCAGGCGCAGCTCGTCGGTGATCTCGCGGCCTGCGGGGCCGTACTTCGCGCCGTCGAACCAGGTGCGGCCGGCCTCGGTACCCTGGCCGAAGCGCAGGGGCAGCCGGGCGGCCAGCGCCGCCACCGCAGCCTCGTCGTCCGGTGACACGCCAGCGTCGACCGCGGCCAGGCCCGTGGCGCGGTACAGCGCTCCCGAGTCGAGCAGGCCGTAGCCCAGCGCCGCCGCCACGGCCGCCGCCAGCGTGCCTTTGCCGGATGCCGTGGGGCCGTCGATGGCGATCACGGGCACGGCAGCGGCTTCGACGACGCCGAACAGCGCCTCGAAGTAGTCGGGGAAGGTCTTCGCCACGCACTTCGGGTCGAGGATGCGCAGCGGCTGAGCGTCTGCTTCGCGCCCCGGCAGCAGCGCATGGCAGGCCGCCAGCGACAGGCACATCGCCATGCGGTGGTCGTCGTAGGTGTGGATGGCCGCGGCGCGCCAGCGGCCGACCGGCGGCGTGACCTCGATGAAGTCGTCGCCGGCCACCACGGTGGCGCCCAGCTTGCAGAGCTCAGCCGCCATCGCGGCGATGCGGTCGGTTTCCTTCACGCGCCAGCTGGCAATGCCGTCGAGGCGGCTCGTGCCCTGGGCGAAGAGCGCCATCACGGCCAGCGTCATGGCCGCGTCGGGAATGGCGGTGCAGTCCAGGTGGATAGGCTGCAGCGGCCACTGGCCGCGGTGCACCTCGAGCCAGCCGGGGCCGCGCTTGACTTGCGCGCCCATGGCCTCGGCGGCGTCGATGAAGCGCATGTCGCCCTGGATCGAACCCTCACCGACGCCCTCGATGCGCAAAGGCGCGCCGCCGTGAGCCGCGATGGCGCCCAGCGCCACGAAGTAGCTGGCCGACGAGGCATCGCCCTCGACGCCGATGGCGCCGGGCGACACGTAGGCACTGCCAGCCGGAATGACGAAGCGCTGCCACGCGTCGTTTCGTACGACGATGCCGAAGCGTGCCAGCAGGTTCAGCGTGATCTCGATGTAGGGCTTGCTGATGAGCTCGCCTTCGACCTCGATGACGATGTCCTGCTCGCGCCCGGTGGCGCCGGCCGCCAGCGGCAGCGCCAGCAGCAGCGCGGTGAGGAACTGGCTCGACACATCGCCGCGCACGCGCACGGGCGCCGCCAGCGCCAGCGCACCGCCGGCCGCACCGTGCAGCGCCAGAGGCGGGTAGCCGGGCGTGCCGAGCTCGTCGATCCGGCAGCCGAGCGGCCGCAGCGCATCGACCAGGTCGCCGATCGGGCGCTCGTGCATGCGCGGCACGCCGCGCAGCGTGTAGCGCCCGCCCTGCAGCGTGCTCAGCACAGCCAGCGTGGCCGCCAGCGGGCGCATCGCGGTGCCGGCGTTGCCCAGGAAGAGGTCGGCCTCGCGCACCTGCAGCCGCCCGCCCAGGCCGGTGACGCGAAGCGTGTGGGCGTGTGCCGGGTCGCGCTCGATGCCGCAGCCCAGGGCGCGCAGCGCGTCGATCATCACGCGCGTGTCGTCGCTGTCGAGCATCTCGTGCACGGTGGTAGTGCCAGCGGCCAGGCCGGCCAGCAGCAGCACGCGGTTGGAGATGCTCTTGGAGCCGGGCAGCTGCACCGTGCCCGAGGCGCCGACGAGGGGCGGGAGATCGAGGAAGGGAATGTCGTACATGGGTGTGGGCTCGGGCTGGCGCCTGGGGCAGGGCGGGCCCCGCGGGCGTGCGGCCTGGGCTCAGTAGCGTGTCGGGCCGCCGCTGCCGCCGCCGTTGCCGCCACCATTCTTGCCGCCGAGCGTCCAGTTGGCGCGGGCATCGGCAGCGCCGCGGATCAGGCCTTCGAGCGCGTCGGCGTTGCCCTCGCGCATGACGTGCTCCAGCGCGTCGAGCGCGCGGCGGAAGCGCAGGCTCTGCTTGAGCACCTCTTCGCGGTTGGCCAAGAGAACGTCGCGCCACATCTCAGGGTTGGAAGCGGCGATGCGCGTGAAGTCGCGGAAGCCCGGGCCGGCCAGGGCCAGGAAGTCGCGGCCCAGCGGCTGGTTCATCACCGCACTGAAGTAGGCAAAGGCCAGCAAGTGCGGCAGGTGGCTGACGGCGGCGAAGGCCGCGTCGTGGTTCTCGGCCGTCATGCGCAGCACCTGCGCGCCGACGCCGGCCCACACGTCGGTGGCCTTCTGCACCAGCTCGGGCGAGTTCTGCGGCAGCGGCGTGATGATGACCTGGCGGCCACGGTACAGGTCGGCGTCGGCGTGCTGGATGCCCGAGGCCTCTTTGCCAGTGATCGGATGCGCCGGCACGAACGAGGCCACGCGCTCGCGCAGCACGCGCCGGGCGGCGTCGACCACGTCGCGCTTGGTGCTGCCCACGTCCATGAACAGCACGCCCGGCTCGACCAGGTGGCGGATGGCCTTGAAGGTGGTCTCGGTGGCCGCCACCGGCACGGCGATCAGCACGATGTCCGAGCCGCTGACGGCCAGCAGCGCCGATTCGGCCGCGACATCGATGATGCCCAGCTTCTTGGCGCGCTCGGTGGTGCTCGGCGACTTGCTGTAGCCGACGATGCGCTTGACGAGACCGGCGCGCTTCATGGCCGCGGCGAAGCTGCCGCCCATCAGACCGCACCCGATGACGCCGAGCTGGGTGAACATCAATGCACGTCCACCGGGTAGGTGCCCAGCACCTTGAAGAAGGCGCAGGCCTCGCGCAGCTCCTGCAGCGCCTGTCCCACGGTGGGCTGGTCGGGGTGGCCCTCGACGTCGATGTAGAAGTAGTACTCCCACTGGCCCGAGCGCGCCGGCCGGCTTTCGAAGCGGCTCATCGACACGCCGTGCTGCTTGAGCGGTACCAGCATGTCGTGCACCGCGCCGGGCCGGTTGCTCACGCTCACGACCAGGCTCGTGCAGTCGTGGCCGCTGGGCTTGGGCGCCGGGTGGCGCTGCGGGTGCGTGACGACGGCGAAGCGCGTGCGGTTGTGGGCGTCGTCCTGGATGGCGGGCGCCACCAGGTGCAGCCCGAACTCGCCGCCGGCACGGGCGCTGGCAATCGCTGCGAGCTTCACGTCCTGCGATGCCAGGCGCGCGCCCTCGGCGTTGCTGGCCACCGGGCGGCGCTCGGCCTGAGGCAGGTGCGCCGCCAGCCAGGCGTGGCACTGCGCCAGGGCCTGCGGGTGCGCCACCACGGCCTCGATGTCGGCCAGCGAGTCGATCTTGCGCAGCAGGTTGTGGCGCACGAAGAGGCTGGTCTCGCCGATGATGAACAGCGGCGTGTGCAGGAAGAGGTCGAGCGCGCGCGTGACCACGCCTTCGGTGCTGTTCTCCACAGGCACGACGCCGAAGTCGGCGGCGCCGGTGGCCGTGACGTGGAACACCTCGTCGAAGCTGGTGCAGGGCACGCGCAGGATGCTGCTGCCGAAGTAGCCGAGCGCTGCCTCTTCGCTGAAGGTGCCGGCCGGGCCCAGGTAGGCCACGCGCGTGGGCGTTTCGAGCGAGCGGCTGGCGCTCATGATCTCGCGCCAGATCGGCGCCACGCTGTCGCGGGGCAGCGGGCCGGGGTTGACGGCCTTCAGGCCGTCGATCACCTGGGCCTCGCGCTCGGGCCGGAACACCACGGAGCCCTCGGCCTTCTTGAGCTCGCCGACCTCCAGCGCCAGCCGCATGCGCCGGTTCAGCAGCGCCAGCAACTCGCGGTCGAGCGCGTCGATGCGCTCGCGCAGCGCAAGCAGCGCCGGGCTGGTGGGGGCCGATGAGCTCACGCGGGGTGCCGGGCCGTCAGGGTTCGGTGCGCGGTGCTCAAGGCTTCGGAGCCGGAGCCGGTGGGCGCGCGGGTGTACGGGCCGGAGCGGGCGCCGGTGCCGCCGCAGGGGCGGGCGCTGGCGCCGCGGCGCGCAGGCGGTCGCCGATCGACTTCTGCAGGGCCTGCACCTTGGGGTCGACCAGGGGTCGCGTGTCGGCCACCAGCCGCTCGACGATGGCCCGCTGCATGTCGTTCGCCGCGCCCTGGAACTTTCGCCAGGTGGGACTTTCGAGCGTGGCCACGATCTCGCGCAGTTCCTGCTCGCTGAATCGTTCCTCGAGCAATACACCCACGGTGAGCGGCGCCAGCTCGGTGGCGCGGCTGCGCACAACCGGCACGGCGGAGTCGACGTACTTCTTGATGTCGGCGTCGATGTCTCGGCCCAGGGCCTCGCGCTTGTCCTCGGGCAGTCGCTGCACCACCGCGCCTGCCTGCTGCATCAGCTGGATGGCGGGCTGCTGCGCGATCTGCGTCGCCAGCTGCTCGATGCCCGGGGCCTGCAGCGAGAGCAGCTTGGCGATCTGCTCTTTCTTGGCGGCGCTGGTCGCGGGCGCGGGCGCTGTGGTGGCCGCCTGCGACCAAGCGGTGCCGGGCGTCGCGCCGGCCGCCATCGCGGCCACCAGGGCCATGGCCGACCAAACCATCTTCTGCATTAACTTCCTTCCGGGCCAGATGAACCGGCGTTGTCATCGGCGCCTTCGGCGCCGTCAGGGTTATCTGCACCCTCGGCGGGTGTGTCGTTCTCGGCAATGCGCTGCAGGCCCGAGAGCTTGGTGCCGTTGTCCAGCGCGATGAGCGTGACGCCCTGCGTCGCCCGGCCGAGCTCGCGGATTTCGGAAACGCGGGTGCGCACCAGCACGCCCTTGTCGGTGATCAGCATGATCTCGTCGGCCGGCCGCACCAGCGTGGCGGCCACCACCTTGCCGTTGCGGTCGGATTGCTGGATGGCGATCATGCCCTTGGTGCCACGGCCGTGCCGGGTGTACTCGACGATCGAGGTGCGCTTGCCAAAGCCGTTTTCGGTGGCCGTGAGCACGCTCTGCGTCTCGTCTTCGGCCACGAGCATGGCGATGACGTTCTGGCCCGGCTCGAGCTGCATGCCGCGAACGCCACGTGCCGTGCGCGACAGTGGCCGCACGTCGGCCTCGTCGAAGCGCACCGCCTTGCCGCCGTCGGAGACCAGCATCACGTCGTGGTGGCCGTCGGTGAGCGCGGCGCCGATGAGGTAGTCGCCCTCGTCCAGGTCGACGGCGATGATGCCGGCCTTGCGAGGGTTGCTGAACTCGTCGAGCGTGGTCTTCTGCACCGGGCCCAGCGCCGTGGCCATGAACACCGTGTGGTCGGCCGGGAAGCTGCGGAACTCGCCCGTCAGCGGCAGCACCACGGTGATCTTCTCGCCGGGCTGAAGCGGGAACATGTTGACGATGGGCTTGCCGCGGCTGGCGCGGCTGCCCTGCGGCACTTCCCAGACTTTTAGCCAGTACACGCGCCCGCGATCACTGAAACACAGGATCCAGTCGTGCGTGTTGGCGATGAAGAGCTGGTCGATCCAGTCGTCGTCCTTCGTCTGCGTGGCCTGCTTGCCGCGGCCACCGCGCTTTTGCGCGCGGTACTCGCCCAGCGCCTGGCTCTTGATGTAGCCGGTGTGGCTGAGCGTCACCACCATGTCGGCGGGGGTGATCAGGTCTTCGGTGCCGAGCTCGAGCGCGTTGCGTTCGATGTGGCTGCGGCGCGCGCCGACCTTGGTCTGGCCGAACTCCTGGCGCAGGTCGGTCAGCTCGCCGCTGATGATGGCCGTGACGCGCTCTGAACGGGCGAGGATGTCCAGCAAGTCGGCGATCTGCGCCATCACCTCCTTGTACTCGCCGACGATCTTGTCCTGCTCCAGGCCCGTCAGTCGCTGCAGGCGCATCTGCAGGATTTCCTGCGCCTGGTCGTCGGACAGGCGATACAGGCCGTCGGCCTGCAGGCCGTAGCTGGCGGGCAGGCCCTCGGGGCGGTAGGCGGCGCGGCCGCCCACAGTGTCGCCCTCGGCGCGGGTGAGCATCTCGCGCACCAGCGAGCTGTCCCAGCTCTTGGCCATCAGCGCGGCCTTGGCCACAGGCGGCGTGGGGCTGGTCTTGATGGTCTCGATGAACTCGTCGATGTTGGCCAGCGCCACCGCCAGGCCTTCGAGCACATGGCCGCGCTCGCGTGCCTTGCGCAGCTCGTACACCGTGCGCCGCGTGACGACCTCGCGCCGGTGTTCGAGGAAGATCGAGACCAGGTCCTTCAGGTTGCAGAGCTTGGGCTGGCCGTCGATCAGCGCCACCATGTTGATGCCGAACGT
>JBIJAP010000171.1:0-7274 GCA_044345715.1 Rubrivivax sp. | reverse complement strand
GCGGGGCGCCAACGCCGGGCGCGCGACTGACGCTTCCCGTTCGCCAGGCTTACTGGCGCACCGGCGCGGCCGGGCCACCAGCGGTCGTGCACAGTGCCGCGGCCAGCAGCTCATGCGAGAAGCCCTTGCCTTGCCAGATCTCGCCGAAATCGAAGTCGGCCTGGTTGCTGAAAACCACGACCGACACACCCCGCTCCGGCACGATGATGTTGCGCGCCTGAAGGCCGCCCACATAGCCGCGGCGCTCAACCAGCTGCACGGGCTTGGCACAGCCGGCGATCAGCGCGGTGAAGGCCCACACACCCAGGCCGGCGTAGCCCCACTTCGGTTCACCGGTCCACATGGCCTGGCGCGACGCCGCGCTGACCACGCGCCCCGCCAGCACGGCACGGTTGAAGGCCAGCAGGTCGCGCGCCGTGCCTTCCATCGCGCCGGCAGCGCCATAGGTGGCCATCACCGGTTGCGGCACGGGTTGGCCGCTGGCGTCCATGGCCACTGCCATCGCCCGCGTGCGGCCCTCGTTCAGCCGCAGGCTGCGCAGCTTGAGCGGCTGCGCCAGGCGCTGCTGCATCAGCTGAGGGATGGTCTGGCCGGTGAGGTGCTCGAGCAGGCCGGCGAGCACCAGCGTGTCGCAGTCGCCGTACTGAAAGCGTTCGCCTGGCACCGCCGTCGCGGGCCCGGCACAGAAGCGCAGCGCGTCGGGCTGCCAGGGCGGGCCTTTGCGGCGGTAGAACGACCACACGCCATCGGCGTCTCGGGGGCTGTCGCCGGTGTACGCCAGGCCGGACAAGTGCTGCATCAGGTGCCGCACGGTGATCTGCGCAGCCCCGGGTGCCTGGAACGCCGGCCAGCGCTGGGCGAGCGTGTCGGTCAGCTTCAGCTGCCCGGCGTCCACCAGCTGCATGGCCAGGGTCACCGTCACCTGCTTGCTCACCGATCCCCAGCGCCACACCGCGCCGGGCTTGTGCGCCACGTCGGGCTTGCGCCGGGCCAGGCCCACGGCCTGTTCGAACCACACACTGTCGGCGTCAGCCACCAGCACCTCGCCGGCGAAGCCTTGCGCCTGCGCGGTGGCCAACACCTCGCCCAGGCGGGCGGGCACGCCGGGCGGGGCGGCGGAGGTGCCGCTGGCCAGGGTCAGCAGCAGACCGAACACGGTCGATGAGGTGATGCCAACGAGGCGGCGGTGGGTCATGGGCGCTTCCTTGCTCTGTGCGGGTGCCTGGATGCAACGGGTCCGCATCCAGAAAGTCCCACTGTAGGCAGCCCAGGGCCCCGCGAGTGCAGGTCCGCGACCGATTGAGGGTGGCGGCGATGGATTGAGGCGGAACCGCTGCCCGGCGCCTTCACTCCCGCCGACGGGCGCAGCGGGACTCCGGGCTGGCGACGACGTTGCACCCCTCGTAGGCCTCGGCCTTGATGGCGCCGTGGACGGTCTGGAAGGGGCAGAAGCAGGCCAGGCTGTCGTCGCAGAGCCGCCACGACGACGCGCAGTCGGTCTGCTCGGTCACTGCCAGTGCGGGCACGGCGTGCCCTACTTCCTGAGCGTCAGCTCGTCGTGGACGGTGTGCGCACCCTCGGCGGCGCGCGCGATGCGCAGCGCCTCGTCGATCTGCGCCTGGGTGGCGAGCGTGCCGGTCAGGCGCACGTCGCCATTGAGCGTGACGACCGTGACGTCCTGCCCTTTCAGCGACTCGGCCTGCAGCAACGCGGTCTTCACGTGCTCGGTGATGTCGATGTCGCTGACGTTGGCGGCGGCAGGTTCGGGCGCCTTGGAGCAGGCGGCGAGCGCGGCCAGGGCCAGCACGAGGGCGGCCGCGTGCAGGGGTCGACGGAACAGCTTCATGGCCTCGGCCTTTGGTGTGGGTGATCGCCGGGTGGCGATCCGCTACACAGCCTCGGGCTTGTGGGCTGTGCTGTCGGTGCGTTGCCGAACGCCTGAAGCCGTCGGCCTCAGAGGTGGAAAGCTCTCAGATCGCCAGCCGCGCCTTCACGCCATCGGCGGCCATGTCGGCGCCACGGCCGCGCATCACCACCTCGCCGCGCTCCATCACCAGGTACTGGTCGGCCAGTTCCTCGGCGAAGTCGTAGTACTGCTCCACCAGCAGCACGGCCATCGGCTGGCCGTTCAGGCCCTCGCGCGCCAGTTTCTGCAGCGCGCGGCCGATGTCCTTGATGATGCTGGGCTGGATGCCCTCGGTGGGCTCGTCGAGCATCAACAGGCGCGGGCCGGCGGCCAGCGCGCGGGCGATGGCCAGCTGCTGCTGCTGGCCGCCAGAGAGATCGCCACCGCGGCGGCCGATCATCTGCTGCAGCACCGGGAACAGCTCGAACAGCGAAGGCGGCAGCGGCGAGCGCCCCGGCCGCGAGGCCAGGCCCATGCGCAGGTTCTCGTCCACCGTCAGGCGGCCGAAGATCTCGCGGCCCTGCGGCACGTAGCCAATGCCGGCGCGCACGCGTTCGTAGGCGGGCAGCTTGGTGATGTCGGTGCCGGCGAGCGCGACGCTGCCGGTCTTGACGCCCACCACGCCCATCAGGCTCTTCAGCAGCGTCGTCTTGCCCACGCCGTTGCGGCCCAGGATGACGGTGATCTCGCCCACGCGCGCCTCGATCGACACGTCGCGCAGGATGTGGCTGCCGCCGTAGTACTGGTTCAGGCCCTGCACCTGCAATAGCGGCTTGCCGGCGTCATCGACCAAGGTACACCTCGACGACTGTTTCGTTGTTCTGCACTTCCGAGAGCAGGCCCTCGGCCAGCACCGAGCCCTCGTGCAGCACCGTCACCTTCTTGCGGCCTTGCGTCAGCGCGGCGACGAAGCTCATGTCGTGCTCCACCACCACCAGCGAGTGCTGGCCTTCGAGCGTGAGGAACAGCTCGGCCGTGCGCTCCGTCTCCTCGTCCGTCATGCCGGCCACGGGCTCGTCGAGCAGCAGCAGCTTCGGGTCTTGCGCCAGCAGCATGCCGATCTCGAGCCACTGCTTCTGGCCGTGGCTCAGCAGGCCGGCGGTGCGCTGGGCCTCGTCCTTGAGGTGGATCAGCAGCAGCAGCTGGTCGAGCCGGTCGCGCTGCGCGCCACTCAACTTGGCAAACAAGCCGGCGCGCACGCTGCGGTCGGCCTTGAGCGAAAGCTCGAGGTTCTGCCACACCGTCAGCGGCTCGTAGACCGTGGGCTTCTGGAACTTGCGGCCGACACCGGCCTGCGCGATCTGCGGCTCGCTCAGGCGCAAGAGGTCGACGTTGCTGCCGAAGGAGACACGGCCGCTGTCGGGGCGCGTCTTGCCGGTGATGCAGTCCATCATCGTGGTCTTGCCGGCGCCGTTGGGGCCGATGATGCAGCGCAGCTCGCCCACGTCGATGGTCAGGCTCAGCGCGTTCAGCGCCTTGAAGCCGTCGAAGCTGACGGTGATGGCGTCCACGTACAGCGCCACGCCCTGCGTGAACACCACCTCGCCGTCGGCCACCGGGCGGCCGAAGCCGGCGCCCTTGGCCAGCGTGGCAAGGCGGGCCTCGTGGGCGGCGCGGGCGCGCGCGCCGGCTTCCATCAATTCGGGCGTCATGTCTGGGCATCCTTGCGGCGACTGACGAACTTGCGCCAGAGGCCGAGCAGCCCCTGCGGCAGGAACAGCGTCACGGCGATGAACAGCGCCCCCAGGAAGAACAGCCAGAACTCCGGAAACGCCACCGTGAACCAGCTCTTGGCACCGTTGACGAAGAAGGCGCCGATGATCGGCCCGATCAGCGTGCCGCGCCCGCCCACCGCGGCCCAGATGGCGATCTCGATGCTGGCCGCCGGGCTCATCTCGCCGGGGTTGATGATGCCCACCTGCGGCACGTACAGGGCGCCGGCCACGCCGCACATCATGGCGCTCAGCGTCCAGATCGCGAGCTTGTACTTCACGGGGTCGTAGCCGCTGAACATGACGCGCGTCTCGGCATCGCGGATGGCCTGCAGCACGCGGCCGGCCTTGCTGTGCACGATGTAGCGGCTCATCAGGAAGAAGCCCACCAGCACGAGGCCGCTCAGCACGAAAAGCAGCACCTTCATCTTCTGGTCGATGGGCACGTCGAGGATGCGCTTGAAGTCGGTGAAGCCGTTGTTGCCGCCGAAGCCGGTTTCATTGCGGAAGAAGAGCAGCATCGCGGCAAACGTGAGCGCCTGCGTGATGATGCTGAAGTACACGCCCTTGATGCGCGATCGGAAGGCGAAGAAGCCAAAGACGAAGGCCAAGAGGCCCGGCACCAGCACCACCAGCAGGATCTGCAGCACGAAGCTGTCGGACACCGCCCAGTGCCAGGGCAGCTCCTTCCAGTCGAGGAACACCATGAAGTCGGGCAGCGTGCTGCGGTACTGGCCGTCGGTGCCGATCTGCCGCATCAGGTACATGCCCATGGCGTAGCCGCCGAGCGCGAAGAACAGGCCGTGACCCAAGCTGAGGATGCCGGTGTAGCCCCAGATCAGATCCATCGCCAGCGCGCAAATGGCGTAGCAGATGATCTTGCCGGCGAGGGTGACGTAGAAGTCGTCCAGGTGCAGCAGGCTGTCGGGCGGCACCAGCAGGTTGAGCACCGGCACAACGACGGCGATCACCAGCACCGCCGTCAGCACCGCGGTCCAGCCGCGCATTCCGAGCGGGGTGCTCATGGCTGACCCTTCGAGGCGATGACCATGACCCGTTCGCGCTGAGCTTGTCGAAGCGCCGGCCCGCACCACCGTTCGCGCTGAGCTTGTCGAAGCGCTGGCCGCGTGAACAGGGCTTCGACAGGCTCAGCCCGAACGGTGGGGGCTCGAGACAGGGCTTCGACAGGCTCAGCCCGAACGGAGTGTGCGGCGCGCACGGCTTCGACAGGCTCAGCCCGAACGGGGGAAGAGCCCCTCACAGCCAGCGCCCTCATGCGTCCGCACTCCGCCCTTTGAGCGCGAAGATGCCCTGCGGCCGCTTCTGGATGAACAGCACGATCAGCACCAGCACGATGATCTTGGCCAGCACCGCGCCCTGCCAGCCTTCGAGCAGCTTGTTCACCACGCCCAGGCCCATCGCGGCGTACACCGTGCCGGCCAGTTGCCCCACGCCGCCCAGCACCACGACCATGAAGCTGTCGACGATGTAGCCCTGGCCCAGATCAGGCCCCACGTTGCCCACCTGGCTGAGCGCGCAGCCCGCCAGGCCCGCGATGCCGGCGCCCAGGGCAAAGGCGTAGGTGTCCACGCGCGCCGTGTTCACGCCCACGCAACTGGCCATGCGGCGGTTCTGCGTCACGCCGCGCACGAACAGGCCCAGGCGCGTGCGGCTGATCAGCAGCGCCACGCCCACCAGCACCAGGGCCGCGAACAGCAAGATGAAGAGGCGGTTGTAGGGCAGCGTCAGGTTCGGCAGCACCTGCACGCCGCCCGACAGCCACGACGGGTTCTCCACCGCCACGTTCTGCGCGCCGAAGATCGTGCGCACCGTCTGCATCAGGATGAGGCTGATGCCCCAGGTGGCCAGCAGGGTTTCGAGCGGCCGGCCATAAAGCCAGCGAATCACGCTCTTCTCCATCAGCGCGCCCACCAGCGCGGCCACCAGAAAGCTCACCGGAATGGCCGCCAGCACATACAGATCGAACAGGCCCGGCAAGTAGGTGCGGAACAGGTTCTGCACCACGAAGGTGGCGTAGGCGCCGATCATCATCAGCTCGCCATGCGCCATGTTGATGACGCCCATCAGCCCGTAGTTGATGGCCAGGCCCAGCGCCACCAGCAGCAGGATGCTGCCCAGGCTGATGCCGGTGAACAGCACGCCAAGTCGTTCGCCCCAGGCCAAGCGCGATTCGACCGCGGCCAGTGATGCCGTGAGCGCCGCCTTCACCTCGGCCTTGTCCTCCACGCCCAGGCGCTCGATCAGCAGCGCGCGCGTGGCCGGTTGCGGGCTCTCGGCCAGCAGGCGCGCGGCATCGAGCCGGCGCGCGGGTTCGCTGCTCGACACCAGCACGCTGGCACGCAGCTGCTGGATCTGCTCCTTCAGCGCCGGCTCGCGCTCGGCGGCCAGGGCCTTGTCGATGAGCGGCAGCATGGCCTCGTCGGCGCTGTCCTTCAGCCCCGTGATGGCGCGCGCGCGCTCATCGGTGTCGGCCGAGAACAGCTGCAGAGCCGAGCGCGCCGCCTCGAAGGCGCGGCGCAGCCGGTTGTTGTTGACCACGTCTTCGGCGCCCTCGGGCAGCGCCGCGGGCTGGCCCGTCGCCGCATCGCGCACGGTCTCGCCCTGCACGATGAACGCGCGGCCGCCGACGACCTTGACCTCGTCGGCGAGCAGCGCTTCGATGTAGACACCGAGCGCCTTGTCGGTGGTCGGGTCGGTGGCCGCCACGGCCTCGGCCAGGGCGGCCAGGCGCTCATCGCTGTCGCCTTCGGCGATGCGCAGCGCCTGCTCGGGCGTGAGGGCCTGCGCCGGGGTGGCCAGCAGCACCAGCCCAAGGGCCAACACCGCCAGCAGCACGCTGAGCAAGCCGGTGCGGATGCGGCCCACTGCCGGCCACCGCACCCCTCGCAGACCCGTCATCACCGGCGGCTTACTTCTTCGCCATCACGGGCAGGTTCTTCTTGCCCTTGTTCTCGGCAATGAAGTCGCTCCAGGGGTCGGCCGCCACCGGGCCCTTGGTCTTCCAGACCACGTTGAACTGGCCGTCGGCGCGGACCTCGCCAATGAACACCGGCCGCTGCAGGTGGTGGCTGGGGTCCATCGTGGCCATGAAGCCGTTGGGCGCCCGGAAGGTCTGCCCGATCATCGCCGCACGCACCTTGTCGACATCGGTGCTCTTGGCCTTGGCCACGGCCTGCGCCCACATGTTGATGCCGATGTAGGTGGCCTCCATCGGGTCGTTCGTCAGGGGCTTGTCCTTGTGTCCCGGCAGGTTCTTGGCCTTCGCGTAGGCCGCCCACTTCTTGGTGAACTCGTCGTTGGCGGGGTTCTTCAGGCTCATGAAGTAGTTCCACGCCGCGAGGTGGCCCACGAGCGGCTTGGTGTCCACGCCACGCAGCTCTTCTTCACCCACCGAGAACGCCACCACCGGCACGTCGGTGGCCTTCAGGCCCTGGTTGCCCAGTTCCTTGTAGAACGGCACGTTGCTGTCGCCGTTGATGGTGGACACCACGGCCGTCTTCTTGCCTTCACCAGCGAACTTCTTGATCTTGGCGATGATTGTCTGGTAGTCGCTGTGGCCGAAGGGGGTGTACTCCTCCATGATGTCCGCATCGGCGACGCCCTTGCTCTTCAGGAAGGCGCGCAGGATCTTGTTC
>JBIJAP010000170.1:0-7304 GCA_044345715.1 Rubrivivax sp. | reverse complement strand
CTGCACCACCCGTTCGAGAGCTTCGAGCCCGTGGTGCAGTTCCTGCGCGAGGCCGTGCAGGACCCCGACGTGCTGGCCATCAAGCAGACCATCTACCGCACCGGCGCGCAGAGCGTGCTGATGGACCTGCTGATCGAGGCGGCGCGCCGCGGCAAGGAAGTGCTGGCCGTGGTGGAGTTGAAGGCGCGCTTCGACGAAGAGGCCAACATCAACTGGGCGGAACGGCTCGAAGCCGTGGGTGCGCAGGTGGTGTACGGCGTCGTCGGCCTGAAGACCCATGCCAAGCTGCTGCTGGTGACGCGGCGCGAGGCGGTGTCGGCCAAGGGTGCGGCGGCTCAGGGCCAGCCCGCGCAGACGCGCCTGCGGCGCTACGTGCACCTGTCCACCGGCAACTACAACCCGAAGACCGCGCGCCTGTACACCGACCTGGGCTACCTCACCGCCGACCCGGGCCTGACGGCCGACGCCGACGCCGTGTTTCTGCAACTCGCCAGCCAGGGCTTGTCCAAGCCCTCGCGTCACCTCGTGACCGCGCCGTTCCAGATGCACAAGCGCATGCTGCGCCACATCCGCCAGGTGGGCGAGGCGGCGGCCGCTGGCCAGCCGGCGCGCATCGTCGCCAAGCTCAACTCGCTCACCGACCCGGGGCTGATCCACGCCCTCATCGAGGCCGGGCGTGCGGGGGCCTCGATCGACCTTGTCGTGCGCGGGGCCTGCATGTTGCCGCCGGGCGTGCCGGGCTTCACCGAGAACATCCGCGTGCGCTCGATCGTCGGGCGCTTCCTCGAGCACTCGCGCATCCTGTATTTCCGCTGGGGCCCGGGGGCCGACGACGAACAGTTGTACCTGTCGAGCGCCGACTGGATGAGCCGCAACATGTTCCGCCGCGTCGAGATCGCCTGGCCGGTGCGCGACGCTGCCCTGCGCCAGCGTGTCATCGATGAGGCGCTGGTGCCCTATCTGCACGACACCGCCGACGCCTGGGAACTCGAGGGCAGCGGCCGCTACCGGCGCGTGGGCGAGGGCGGGCCCAGTGCCCAGCAGGCGCTGATGCAGCGCTACGCCTGAAGGGCTGGGAGACGGCCATGGACCTGATTCTGTGGCGCCACGCCGAGGCCCTGGAGATGCGCGAGGTTCAGGACGACCTCGACCGCGCGCTCACGCCCAAGGGCGAGCGCCAGGCGCTGCGCATGGCCGAGTGGCTGAATCGCCACCTGCCGGCGAGCACGCGCGTGCTGGTGAGCCCGGCGCGGCGCACGCAGCAGACCGCTACCACGCTCGAGCGCCGCTTCAAGACCGTGCCGGCGCTGGCCCCCGACGGCAGCGTCGAGGCACTGCTGCACGCGGCGCGCTGGCCCGATTCGCGCGAGCCAGTGCTGGTGGTGGGCCACCAGCCGACGCTGGGCCTGGCCGCGGCCTATTTGCTGGCCGGCCAGCCGCTGGCGTGGGCGGTGCGCAAGGGCGCCGTGTGGTGGCTGCGCGTGCGAGAGCGTGAAGGCGAGCGCCAGGTCGTGCTGCACGCCGTGATCGCGCCCGAGCTGGCCTGATCGGCTCGGTGCCTGCTCAAGACAGCAGCAGGTCCATCGGCCCCTGCCGCAGCCAGGTCGCGGCTTCTTCCTGCAGCAGGTACAGCGTGCGTGGGTGGGTCTCGGCCCATTCCGGCGTGAACATCAGCTGGGCATCGGTGCCGCGCACGGCCAGTCGCAGTGCGTGCGGGTCGACAGGGCCGCGCGCATGGCACTTGATCGCGGCCAGCCGCAGGCACAGCACCTGCCAGGCGAACAGCGGCTGCGCCATCTGCAGCTCCAGCTTGCGCAGGCCACCGCGCTGGCCCAGCACGAGGTCGCCCAGGCGTCGCTGCTGACTCTGCGAGAAGCCGGCGGCGTCCACGTAACTCAGCAGGTAGGCGCTATGGCGGTGGTGGTCGTGGTGCGACACCATCTGGCCGATCTCGTGCAGCGCGCAGGCCCAGGCCAGCTCGCGCCGGCTGTCGTCGTCGGCCCGTTCGCCGAGCGCCGGGCGCACGGCGTCGAACAAGGCCAGCGCCACGGAGCGCACGCGCTCGGCCTGCGGCACGTCGACGCCGAAGCGCTGCTGCAGCGCGGCCACGCTTTCGTCGCGCATGTCGCCGGGGCGGCGGCGCAGTAGCGCCTGGCGGCGTTCGTGCAGGTCGACGATCACGCCCTGGCGCAGCGCGCCCTTGGCCGGCCACAGCGCGGCGATGTCGAAGTGCGTGGCCAGCGTGTACAGGATGGCCAGCCCACCCGGCAGCACCGCGCGGCGCTCGGGCTTCAGACCGGGCAGCGCGATGCGGTCCATGCTGCCGGCGGCCAGGCACTGCTCGATGCACCAGCGCAGGCCGGCGGGCGTGATGCGGCCGTCGGTCACGCCGTTGGCTGCCAGCACCTGCGACACCGCGCCTGCCGAGCCCGACGAGCCCAAAGCCTCGCTCCAGCGCTCGCGTGCGAACGGCACAAGCGCCTCTTCGATCTCGGCACCCGCGGCCACCTGCGCGGCACGGAAGCCCTCCTGCGTGATGCGGCCTTCGGGAAAGAAGCGCATCGACAGGCTCACGCAACCCACCGCAAAGCTCTCGGTGAGGCGCGGCGTGCGGCCATGGCCGAGGATGATCTCGGTCGAGCGGCCGCCGATGTCGATGACCAGACGCCCGGCGTCGGCCTCCTGGATCGGCGCGGTCGGCGGCTGCAGGTGGTAGACCCCGGCGTAGATGAGCCGGGCCTCCTCGCGGCCCGTGATCACCTCGATCGGGAAGCCCAGCGCGTCTTGCGCGCGCAGCAGGAAGGCGTTGCGGTTCTTGGCCTCGCGCAGCGTCTGCGTGGCCACCGCACGCACCTGCCCGGGCTCGAAGCCGGCGAGCCGCTGCGCAAAGCGCCGCAGGCAGGCTAGGCCGCGCTGCGCGGCGTCTTCGGTCAGCTGGCCGGCAGCGTCGAGCCCGGCGCCCAGGCGCACGGTTTCCTTGAGGTAATCGACACGCCTGTAACGGTCGTGCGGCAGGGCGCCGATCTCCAGCCGGAAGCTGTTGGAGCCCATGTCGATGGCGGCCAGCAGGCCCTGCGGGTGGGGAGTCGGCGCCTCGCGTTTTTCCATTCGTCAATGCTACCCGTGGGCCCTTTCTAGAATGCCGCCGCGCGTCGTTCGGACAACACCCACCTGGAGTCACCCACATGCTGAAGGAAGAGTTCGCTACCCTGGTGCCGGCCACCGGCCCGCTGAGCAAGGACAGCACGCGCCGCGGCTTCGTGCAGCGCGCCGTCGGCACCGGCTTCGCTGCCGCGGTGATGCCGGTGATGGCCCAGACCGTGGTCAAGCCGACAGCACCGGCCTCATCGCCGGCGAGGTGAGCATCCCGGTTGGCGACTTCAAGATGCCGGCCTACCGCGCTGCCCCCGCCGGAAAGGCCAACGCGCCGGTGGTGCTGGTGGTCAGCGAGATCTTCGGCGTGCACGAGTACATCGCCGATGTCGCGCGCCGCTTTGCCAAGGCGGGCTATTTCGCCATCGCGCCCGAGCTCTTCGCGCGCCAGGGCGACCCCACCGAGTACGGCGAGATCGCCAAGCTCATCGCCGAGGTCATCAGCAAAGTGCCCGACGCGCAGGTGATGGCCGATCTCGACGCCTCGCTGGCCTGGGCCCGCGGCCAGGGTGCCGACGCCGGCAAGGCCGCCGTCACCGGCTTTTGCTGGGGCGGCCGCATCACCTGGTTGTACGCCGCGCACAACCCGGCTCTCAAGGCCGGCGTGGCCTGGTACGGCCGCGTGGTCGGCCAGCCGAACGCCCTGCAGCCCACGCACCCGGTCGATGTGGCCGGCCGCCTGAACGGGCCGGTGCTGGGCCTCTACGGCGGGCAGGACACCGGCATTCCGCTCGACACCGTCGACCGCATGAAGGCGGCGCTGGCCACCGGCAGCGCGGCGGCCAAGAAGAGCGAGTTCGTGATCTACCCCGACGCGCCGCACGCCTTCCACGCCGACTACCGGCCCAGCTTCCGCAAGGAAGCCGCTGAAGACGGCTGGAAGCGTTGCGTGGCCTGGTTCAAGGCCAAAGGGGTAGCTTGATTACCTGACTACCAGCACCGGCAAGGTGCTGTGCGTCAGCACCTTCTGCGTCTCGCTGCCCAGCAGCAGCGCGCTCACGCCGCGGCGGCCGTGCGAGGCCATGACGACGAGGTCGCTGCCCTGGGCCTTGCCGTGCTCGAGGATGGCTTCCCATGGGTGCAGGGCCTCGACGGTGTAGCCCTGGCAGCGCACGCCGGCCGCGGCGGCGGCTTCCGTCACGGCCTTCACACGGGCCGAGGCCACGCGCTGCTGGGCGTCGAAAAACTCCTGCGGCGGCACCGGCTGCATCTCGGAGATGGCGCTGTACGGAAACGGCTCCATCACGGCCAGCACGTGCAACTCGGCGCCGCACAGCTTGGCCAGCGACAGGGCCGACTGCAGCGCCTTCATCGTGATGTCGGAGCCGTCGGTCGGGAACAGGATTGATTGGTACATGGTGCCTCCGGGGCGGCCTGGAGCGGCCGGGTGTGATGGTGGCATGTTCGCGGCGCTGGCCCATCAGGGGCTTGACGGGGATCAAGCGCGCCGGCGGCGCCGTCAGGCCCCGCGCGCCACGGGCCGCGAGGCGTCGCTGCACCAGGCGCTCCACGAGCCCGGGTACAGCATGCCGGCATCGAGCCCGGCCACCTCCATGGCCAGCAGGTTGTGGCAGGCCGTGACGCCCGAGCCGCACTGGTGCACCACCGGCAGGCCGTTTGCAGCGGCCTCGAACTCGGCGCGCAGCTCGGCAGCCGGCCGGAAGCAGCCGTCGGCGCCCAGGTTAAGCTTGAAGAAGCGGTTGCGCGCGCCGGGTATGCGGCCGGCCACCGGGTCGAGCGGCTCGACTTCGCCGCGGTAGCGTTCCGGCGCGCGGGCATCGAGCAGCGCGACGCGGTCGAGCCCGGCCGCGAGCGTGCCGGTGTCCACCGTGCCCATCGCCGCCGATGCCGACACCGGATACGGGCCTTGCGCGGGCTCGCGCGACGTGTCGCCCACCACGAGCGCACCGCCCGCCGCGCGCCAGGCGCCGCGGCCGCCGTCGAGCAGCGCCACCTCGGTGTGGCCGGCCCAGCGCAGCATCCACCAGGCGCGCGAGGCGTAGACACCGCCGTGGTCGTCGTACACGACGACGGCGACACCGGGCGCGACACCCAGCCGCCCCATCGTGGCCGCCCAGACGCTGCGCGCGGGCAGGGGATGGCGGCCGTCGCGGCCCGTCTTGGGGCCCGAGAGATCGCGGTCCAGGTGCACATACGCCGCACCGGACAGATGCCCGGCGGCAAAGGCGCGTTCGCCGGCCGTGGGGTCGGTGAGGTCGAAGCCGCAGTCCAGCAGCGCCACCGGGGCGGTGCCGGCGAGCAGGGTCTGCAGCGAGCGGGCGTCGATCAGCGGAGTGGCGGCTTTGGCGGTCATCGGGGTCTCCTGAAGAAGTGAGCGGGGCAGTCGGGCGCGGCGGGGCTCGGTGCTTTTCAGCGGTCGCCCAGAGCCGAGTCAGCCGTGCGTGGCCGGCCACGCAGCAGCGTGGCCGCCACGCCGGCAGCCAGGATCAGCACGATGCCCGCCGTGGCCGTGGCGGGCAAGGTCTCGTCGAACAGCAGCAGGCCGAGCAGCGACGAGAACACGATGCCCAGGTACTGCAGCGCCGAGATGCCCATCGTGGCGCCGGTGGCGTAGGCGCGCGTCATCATCCACTGCGCGGCCGTGGCCAGCGTGCCGATGGCCAGCAGCAGCATCACGCCTTCGGTGGCATGGCGCCCGAAGCCGCCGGCCCAGACCGCGTACAGGCTGCCGAACACCACGCCGGTGGCCGAGAAGTAGAAGACCACGCGCTCACCCGGCTCCCCCAGCCGGCCGAGCGCCGTGACCTGCAGGTAGGCCACGGCGGCCAGCAGCCCCGAGCCCAGGCCGATCACGCCGTACGCCAGCTGTTCCTGCTCGATGGTGGGCCGCAGCACCAGCACCACGCCGGCAAAGCCGGCCAGCACGGCGGCCACCAGGCGCAGGTCGAGCGCCTGCGGGCTGCCGCGCTCGGGCGCAAGCAGCACCGCGCCGCCGATCAGGAGCAGCGCGATCCACACCGAGCTCATGTAGTTCAGCGTCATCGCCGTGGCCAGCGGCAGGCCGCCGATGGCGGTGAACCACAGGCACAGGGCCACCGTGCCGCTGACGCTGCGTGAGAGGTGCAGCCGGGGCACGCGGCTGGCAAAAGCCACGCCTCGCCAGCGCATCATGGCCGCCATCAGCATCAGGCCGATCAGCGAGCGGTACATGACGATCTCGCCGGGGCCATAGTGGGCCGAGGCGGCCTTCACGCCGGCGCCCATCAGCGCAAACAGCAGCGAGGCTCCGACCATCAGCGCCGGCGCCGCCCAGGCCGGCCGTGGAGCAGGGCGCGTCGCCGCGCTCAAGCCCAGGCGCCGGTCTCCGGCAGCCCCATCTCGCGCCGGTACCACTCGTGGAAGTGCTGCATGCCGTCTTCCATCGGGCTCTGGTAGGGGCCGGCTTCGTCGTCGCCGCGTTCCAGCAGCGCGCGGCGGCCGGCGTCCATGCGCAGCGCGATCTCGTCGTCTTCGGCGCAGGTCTCCATGTAGGCGGCCTGCTGGGCGTGCACGAACTCGGGTTCGAAGGCGAGGATCTCTTCCGGGTAGAAGAACTCCACCAGGTTCATCGTCTTCTGCGGCCCCTGCGGGAACAGCGTGCTCACCACCAGCACCTCGGGGTACCACTCCACCATCACGGTGGGGTAGTAGGTCAGCCAGATCGCGCCATGGGCCGGCGGCCGGCCGTCGCGCACCTTCAGCACCTGCTCGTGCCAGCGCTGGTACACCGGCGAGCCCGGGCGCGCCAAAGCGGCGTTGACGCCGACGGTCTGCACCGAGTGGTGCCGGCCGAACTCCCAGGCCAGGTCGCCACAGGCCACGAACTGGCCGAGGCCGGGGTGGAAGGGGCCGACGTGGTAGTCCTCGAGGTAGACCTCGATGAAGGTCTTCCAGTTGTAGTCACAGGCGTGCAGGTGGGCCTGACCGAACTGGTAGCCCGAAAAATCGAGCTGTGCCGACGCGCCCAGCGCCTGCAGGTCGGTGGCGACATCGCGACCTTGTGAGTTGGAGGCGCGCTCGAATACCAGGCCCTTCCACTGCTGCACCGGGTAGTTGCGCAGGTTCAGGCAGGGGTCCTGCTCAAAGTGTGGGGCGCCGATCAGGCGGCCGTGCAGGTCGTAGGTCCAGCGGTGCAGCGGGCAGACGACGTG
>JBIJAP010000169.1:0-7336 GCA_044345715.1 Rubrivivax sp. | reverse complement strand
TGGGCCGCCTGGTGCGGCCCCTGCCGCATGATGGCGCCGGCCTTCGCCCAGGCTGCGCAGCAGTTGGGTGACCGCGCGCTGCTGGTGAAGGTGGACACCGACGCCAACCCGCAGCTGGCGCAGCGCTTCGCCATCCGCAGCATCCCGACGCTGGTGAAGGTGGTACAGGGCCGCGAGGTCGCGCGCACAAGTGGCGCGCAGCCGGCCGGCGCCATCGTGCAGTTCGTGGTGGGCTGAGCCTGCCTCAGCGCGGGTCGGCCTCCAGCTCCAGCGGCACCGCCTCGGCCAGGAAGTCGTAGACGCGGCGCACGAGGGGGCTGCCGCGGATTTCGCGGTGCACCGCCAGCCAGCAGGGCAGCGGCGGAATCTTCAGCATCGGCAGCAGTGGCACCACGCCCGGCCAGTGGTGCAGGTTGTAGGCCGCGACGAAGCCGATGCCGGCGCCGGCGGCCACCAGGCGGCCGTAGGCCAGCTGGTCGTCGGTGCGCAGCACGAAGCACTCGGCCGGCAAGGGCAGGCCCAGCGCCGCGAAGCCCTTGCGGATGGTGTCGTCGCGGTCGTAGCCGATGAGCCGGTGGCGCGCCAGGTCGTCGGGCCGCCGCGGCAGGCCGTGGCGGCGCAGGTAGCTCTCGTGGGCACAGGCCACGATGGGCAGGTCGGCGAGCTTGCGCGCCACCAGAGAGGCCTGAGCCGGCCGCACCATGCGCAGCGCGATGTCGGCCTCACGGCGCAGCAGATTGCTCAGCGCATTGCTCGCCACCAGCTCCACCGCGATGCCCGGCTCGGCCTGCTGCAGCCGCGCCAGCACCGGCGGCAGCAGGTAGCTCGCCGCCACCTGGCTGGTGCTGATGCGCACGCTGCCGCTGCCGAGCTCGCGGCCCTGCGCGAGTGCGCGCGAAAGCTGCTCGGCGCCCGCCTGCATCTGGCGTGCGGCGTCGGCGATGGCGCGCGCCAGCGCTGTCGGCTCGACGCCACGGCCGGTGCGCTCGAACAGCGGCGCGCCGAGTTGCGACTCCAGCTCGGCCACGTGGCGCGACAGCGTCGGCTGGTGCGCACCGCTGGCCCGTGCGGCGGCCGTCAGGCTGCCGGCGTCGAGCACCGCCAGGAAGCTGCGCACCAGCCGCCAGTCAAAGTGGCCCAGGTTCGGTGAATCCATACCGAAGCGTATAGCAGACATCGCGATCCAGACGTAGCCGGATGGCCAGCGGCTGCGGACACTGGCGCCATCGACGACACGGCGCTTGTGCGGCCGACAAGGAGTCCGGCGATGAAGACGGTTCTGGTCCTGGGCGCCCGCGGGCGCTTGGGTGATGCTGCGGTGCAGGCCTTCGCTGGCTGCGGTTGGCGCGTGTGGGCACAGGTGCGGCCGCGGCCGGGCGAAGGCGCGCCGGCGCATCCGAACGTATCGCGCCTGGCTGTCGAACTGGCTGACACCGACGCGCTCGCCTTGGCAGCCGGCGGTGCCAGCGTGGTGGTGTTCGCCGTCAACCCGGTCTACACGCGATGGGCGGCCGAAGCCCTGCCAGCGCTGCACCAGGGCATGGCCGTGGCGCGTGCGCTGGGCGCACGGCTGCTGCTGCCGGGCAACGTCTATGCATACGGCCGGGCGATGCCGCCGCGGCTTGACGAGGCCACGCCGATCGCGCCCGACACCCCCCACGGCCACATTCGCGCCGCCATGGAGGCCGCACTGGAGGCCGACACCACGCTGCGCAGCAGCGTCATCCGCGCCGGCGACTTCTTCGGCCATGGCACGGGTTCGTGGCTCGACCTGATGATTGCCAAGGACCTGGCCCGTGGCCGCCTCGTCTACCCCGGCCCGCTGGACCGGCCCCACGCCTGGGCCTACCTGCCCGACCTGGCACAGGCCTTCGTCGCCGTGGCCGAACGCAGCGACAACGCGCCGGCCTTCGAGACACTGCACTTCGCCGGCCACACCGCCACCGGGGCCGAGTTCATCGCCGCGTTGCAGCAGGCCGCCGCTGCGCTGGGCGTGGCGCCGGCCGCGGGCTGGCGTGTCGGCGGCTTCCCCTGGCCGCTGATCCGCGCCGCCGGCCTGGTCTGGCCCATGGGCCGGGCGCTGGCGCGCATGAGCTACCTCTGGCGCGTGCCGCACGCGCTGGACGGCCGGCGGCTCGCGGCGCGCATCGGCGGCATCGGGTCGTCGTCTCCTCCGTGGGCGCCGCGGCCCCTGGCCGAGGCCTTGCGGCTGGCGCTGGCCGACCTGGGCCACGGCCCGCTGGCCGCCGCCCCGACGCCGCTGGCCGCACGTCCCTGATCCCTCACCCCACTCCTCGACTGAAAGGCGCTCCATGTCCACCTCCACCCTGCCGCAAGCTCCACACCCGCCGGTGTCCGCCCCGATCCGGGGCCGCCTGCTCGGCGGCTTCTTCATCGCCGAGGCCCTGCTGTCGTTCGCGCCCGTGGTGGTGCTGGGCGCGGCCATCGGCTGGCCCGCGTCGCTTGATGCCCCTGCCGCGCAGCAGCTGAGCGCCGTCGCCGCCGCGCCCGAAGGCGTGCGCCTGGGCTATGTGCTGTACCTGATCTATTCGATCGCCGTGGCGCCGCTGCTCATCGTGCTGGCCGCGCGCACCTGGGGAAGCCTGGCGCACCCGGCGGCCGCTGCCGTGGCGGCCTTCGCGGCGCTGTCGGCGCTGGCGCGCGCCATCGGCATCCTGCGCTGGCTCACGGTGATGCCGGTGCTCGCGCAGGCCCATGCCAGCGCCGACCCGGCCAGCCGCGCCGGCATCGAACTCGTCTTCGACGCCATCACCACCTGGGGCGGTGGCATCGGCGAGATCCTCGGCGTCAGCCTGTTCATGGCCGTTGCGATGGCCGTGCTGGTGGTGGGCGGTTGGCGCACGCGGGCTTGGCCCAGGCCGCTGGCCGCACTGGGGGGCTTGGCGGCCCTGGCCCTGGCGCTGCTGTCGCTGCCGGTGGCCGGCGGCCCTGATCTGATGCCCGTGGCCGTGGCGGTGAGCCTGTTGTCGGCCTGGATGCTGGCCACGGGCGTGGTGCTGATGCTGCGGCGGCCCTGAGCTCGCGCGCCCGCCCGGCTTGCACCCGGAGCCGGCTTCTGCAAGGGGTTGCAGCAGCTGCGCTATCGTCCTCCGGGCCATGCCCGCGCCTGCTGCCGACACCTCATCGCCCCTGCTGGCCGTCGACGGCTTGCGCCTCACGCTGGCCACCGGCGCCGGCCCCGTGCAGGCGCTGCGCGGCCTGAGCTTTGGGGTCGAGCGCGGCCGCACGCTCGGTCTCATCGGCGAAAGCGGCTGCGGCAAGAGCCTCACCGCGCTGGCGCTGATGGGTCTGCTGCCCGAAGGCGCCACTGTTGGCGGCTCGATGCGGCTCGAAGGCACCGAGCTCGTCGGCCTGCCCGAGCGCGACTGGTGCCGGCTGCGCGGCGACCGCATCGCCATGGTCTTCCAGGAGCCGATGACGGCATTGAACCCGCTGCACACCGTGGGCGCGCAGATCGCCGAGCCGCTGCGCCTGCACCGCGGCCTCGGCCGCGCCGCGGCGCGCGCCGCGGCGCTGCGGCTGCTCGAGCGGGTGCAGATGCCGCAGGCGCGCGAGCGGCTCGATGCCTGGCCGCACCAGCTCTCGGGCGGCCAGCGCCAGCGCGTGGTGATCGCCATCGCGCTGGCCTGCGGCCCGGCGCTGCTGGTGGCCGACGAGCCGACCACGGCGCTGGACGTGACGCTGCAGCGCGAGGTGCTGGCGCTGATCACGCAGCTCGTGCGCGAAGACGGCATGGGCCTGGTGCTGATCAGCCACGACCTCGGCTTGGTCGCCGACCACGCCGATCAGTTGCACGTGATGTACGCCGGCGAGATCGTCGAGCGCGGCCCCACAGCGGCGGTGTTCGCGCAGCCGGCGCATCCCTACACGCGCGGCCTGCAGGCGGCGCGGCCGCGGGTCGGGCTGCCGCGCGGCACGCGGCTGGCCACCATCGCCGGCCGTGTGCCGGCGCTGGCCGACATGCCCGCCGGCTGCGCCTTCGCCGACCGCTGCCCGCTCGCGGGCGACGATTGCCGCGCCGCGCCGCCGGGCGAGCGGCCGGCCGACGACGCTATCGGCGGCCACGCCGCGCGCTGCCTGCGCGTGGGCAGCAGCCTTTCGGCCTCGCCCGCTTCACCGGCCTTGCCATGAGCCGCGACGCACCGCCGCTGCTGCAGGTCGAGAACCTCGCCCGCCGCTACCGCCTGCCGCGGCGCAGCCTCTTCGCGCCCGCGCCCGAGGTCGAGGCGCTTGCTGGCGTGAGCTTCCAGCTCAAGGCCGGCCGCAGCTTGGGGATCGTCGGCGAGTCGGGCTCGGGCAAGAGCACGCTGGCGCGCCTGGTGATGGCGCTGGAGCGGCCCTCGGCCGGCCGCGTGCTCTTCGACGGCGTCGACCTGCACACGCTCGATGCCGCGGCGCTGCGCCGCGCCCGCGCGGGCTTGCAGATGGTGTTTCAAGACCCCTACGGCTCGCTCGACCCGCGGCGCAGCGTGCTGCAGACCGTGGCCGAGCCGCTGGCGGCGCTGCACGGGGCCGGCGCCGCCGAGCAGCGCACGCGCGCCGCCGAGGCGCTGGAGGCCGTGGGCCTGCCGGCGGCCGACCTGGCCAAGTACCCGCATGAATTCAGCGGCGGCCAGCGCCAGCGCATCGCCATCGCGCGCGCGCTGGTCACGCGGCCGCGGCTCATCGTTGCCGACGAGCCGGTGAGCGCGCTCGATGTCAGCGTGCAGGCGCAGGTGCTGAACCTGATGCGCGATCTGCAGCAGCAGTTCGGCCTGGCCTACCTGTTCATCAGCCACGATCTCGCGGTGGTGGACCTGCTCTGCGACGAGGTGCTGGTGCTGCAGCAGGGCCGCGTCGTCGAGGCCGGGCCGCCGACGCAGCTGTTCACGGCGCCGGTGCACCCCTACACGCGCCGCCTCGTCGAGGCCGCGCCGGGCGCGGCGCGGCAGGCAGACCGTTAGCCGGCCGGGCGGCCGTCGAGCCAGCGGTCCACCGCGGCGAGCAGGCGGTCCAGGTCGATCGGTTTCGTCATGTACTCGTCGAAGCCGGCCGCCTGGGCACGTTCGCGGTCGGCCGGCATGGCGTTGGCGCTGACGGCGATGACCGGGATGCCCGCCGTCAGCGCATCGGCGCGCAGGCGCGCCAGCACCTCGAAGCCGTCGATACCCGGCAGCTGGATGTCCAGCAGCACCAGCGCCAGCGGCGCCGCATGGGCCATGGCCAGGCCCTCCTCGGGCAGCGCGGCGAGCTGCAGCTCGATGCCCGGCCGCTGGCCCAGCATGCCCTGCATCAGCAGCCGGTTGACCTCGTTGTCCTCGATGTAGAGCACCCGCCTGCAGCCGGCCGGGGTGGGCTCGGGTGCCAGCCGCGCCTGCGGCGGCGCGGCCGGCCGCTCGGCCATGCCCGGGGCCGCGGGCTCGGCCGCCTCGGCCAGCTCGAACCAGAACTCGCTTCCTTGCCCGGGCCTGCTGTTGACGCCGATGAGCCCGCCCATCAGCTCGACCAGCCACTTGCTGAGCGCCAGGCCAATGCCGGTGCCCTCGACCGTCCCGGACTCGGCACCCAGGCGCTCGAACGGGTGGAACAGGCGGGCCTGTCCCTCGGCATCGAGGCCCGCGCCCTCGTCTTGCACCATCACGCGAACGCGCCCATCGACCCGGCGCCACGACAGCCGCGCCACGCCGCCCACGCGGTTGTACTTGGCGGCGTTGGACAGCAGGTTCAGCAGCACCTGCTTCAGCCGCATCGGGTCGGCCCACAGCACGCACTCGCCCGGGCACTGCAGCACCAGGCGCACGCCGTGCTGCGCCATCAAGCCGGCGGCCAGGCCCCCGCACTCGCGGGCCAGGGCGCACAGTTCCACCGGCTGCAACTGCAGCCGCAGCGCACCAGCCTCGATGCGCGCGAGGTCGAGCACATCGTTGATCAGGTCCAGCAGATGGGCCCCGCCCCGCTGCAGCTCGCGCACCCGCTCGTGCTGGCGCGGCGTCAGGGGCTCGGCCTTGTCGCTGGCCAGCAGCTGGGCAAAGCCGAGCACCGCGTTCAGCGGCGTGCGCAACTCGTGGCTCATGCGCGACAGGAACTCGCTTTTGGCGCGGCTCAGCCGCTCGGCCTCGTCCTTGGCCGCGGCCAGCGCCTGCTGCGCCGCCTTGCGCTCGGTGATGTCCCAGCCGTAGCAAGTGAAGCCCTCGAAGCGGCCGTCGGCGTCGAAGCGCGTCGTGCCGTGGTCGGCAACCCAGACGATGCGCCCATCGGCGCAGACGATGCGGTACTCGCACTCGAACGGCACCTGCGCCGCTGCCGCGCCGGAAAGGACCTCGCGGCCCCGTTCCAGATCGTCCGCATGCATGCGGTGGCTCCAGGGGCGCTGCCGCTCTTCGTCGAGCGTGCGCCCGGTGCATTGCAGCCAGCGCTGGTTGAACCACACCGCGCGCCCATTGGCTTCGCCCTGCCAGATGAGCGCTGGGGCGGCGTCGGCCATGTTGCGGAATCGTTCGCCGCTGACGCGCAGCGCTTCGGCGGCGCGGGCGTCGGCCGTGACGTCGCGGTAGGTGCGCACCAGGCAGCCATCGGCGGCGCGCCGTCCTTCCACCTCGAGCAGGCGGCCGTCCTTGGTGCGCCGCCGGTAGCTGTCGGGCACGGCAGCTCTCTGGACCGGATCGCTGAAGGTGCTGTCGTGCGCGAAGTCGCCACGGTCGATCTGGAAGCGGCGGATGTCGCCGATGGTGGGATGCTGGCGCAGCAGCGATTCCGGCAGCTCCAGCAGCTCGAGCAGCCGGCGGTTCCACACCACCGCGCGGCCATCTTGGCCGATGGTGAACACGCCCTCGTGCAGGCTCTCCAGCGTGAGCGTCAGCGCCCGCGACTGCTCGGCCAGCCGGCGCTCGGCCTCCTTCAGCGGCGTGATGTCTGTCCAGAGGCCGACCGAGCCCGTCAGCGGCCCGAGCGGGTCGGCGATCGGCGTGGCGTTGTTGACGCAATGGCGGCGCGTGCCGTCGGCCGCCCTGAGCGTGATCTCGTAGGCCTCGCTCTGGCCGCGGCGCCGGCGCTCGAGCGTCTCGTGCAACAGCGCCGCGCCGTCCTCGTCGACGAAGTCCCAGACCGGCCGGCCGCGCAGCTGCTCCAGCGGCAGCGCCAGCAGCCGGCACATGGCCGGGTTGGCGTCTACGGTGCGCTGCTGCTCGTCGATGAACCAGATGCCTTGCTCGGTGCGCTCCACCAGCAGCCGCAGCATGCGCTGGTCGGCCGCCTTGGCGGCCTGAAGCGCCTTGCGCTCGCTGATGTCGGTGAGCACCACAACGGCGCCGCCGCCGGCGGTGCGGCGGCGGCGGAT
>JBIJAP010000166.1:0-7369 GCA_044345715.1 Rubrivivax sp. | reverse complement strand
AGCTCGAACGGGCCAGCGCCGCGACCATCCGGGTGCGGCTGCTGAAGATCGGCGCGGCGATCCTGCGCAACACGCGTCGTGTGCGCGTGATGCTGACCAGCCACCATCCGCTGCGTGTGCTGTTCGCTACAGCAGCCAGCAAGCCTGCCGCGCTGGGCCCGTAGCAACTCATCGAGTGCCTGGCCCGCGCGTTGACCCCAACCAGGCCCGCATCCCAAGCCGGGGAAGGGCAAGTCATGCCCACAACGAGCCGATACCCGACGGCGCGAGCATAAATGGCCGCCCATCCAGCCGCATCAGCCGCCAGGATCGGCCGAAGCGCCCCGAAAGCTCATCCAATAGGGGGGGCGAAACATGCGGGCTAAGCCCGGCCTGCGCGGGCCATGCCCACAGCACCGGGGTGAGCGTGGCCGCGGGTATCCTTGATTCCATGACCCGCGTCTACAACTTCAGCGCCGGCCCCGCCGCCCTGCCCGAACCCGTGCTGCGCCAGGCCGCCGCCGAGATGCTCGACTGGCGCGGCAGCGGCATGGGCGTGATGGAGATGAGCCACCGCGGCCCGGAGTTCATGTCCATCCACGCCGAGGCGCAGGCGCTGCTGCGCGAGCTGATGGGCATTCCGGCGCACTACCGCACGCTCTTCATGCAGGGCGGCGCGCTGGCCGAGAACGCCATCCTGCCGATGAACCTGCTGAACGCGCGCCGCAGCGGCCAGGCGCGCGCCGACTACATCGACACAGGCATCTGGAGCCAGAAGTCCATTGCCGAGGCGCGCCGCTACGGCACCGTGAACGTGGCCGCCAGCGCGGCCGGCAATGGCTACACGCGCGTGCCCGAGCGCAGCACCTGGCAGCTCGACCCCGATGCCGCCTACGTGCACCTGTGCAGCAACGAAACCATCGGCGGCCTCGAGCACGCCAGCGAGCCCGACGTGGGCGCAGTGCCCCTGGTGGCCGACATGTCCAGCAGCATCCTGAGCCGCCCGGTCGACGTGAGCCGCTACGCCTGCATCTACGGCGGCGCGCAGAAGAACATCGGCCCCGCGGGCCTGACGATCGTGATCGTGCGCGACGATCTCATCGGCCACGCCCAGCCCTGCACGCCCACGGCCTTCGACTACCGCGTCGTGGCCGACAACGACAGCATGTTCAACACGCCACCCACCTGGGCCATCTACATCGCCGGCCTGGTGTTCAAGTGGATCCGCGACACCGGCGGCGTGGCCGCGATGGGCGAGCGCAACGCCGCCAAGTCCGCGCTGTTGTATGGCGCGCTCGATGCCAGCGGCTTCTACACGGTGCCGGTGGCGCCTGGCCACCGCAGCCGCATGAACGTGGTCTTCCGCCTGCCCGACGAGCGGCTCGACGCGGCCTTCGTCAAGGGCGCGCAGGAGCGCGGCCTGGCGCAGCTGAAGGGCCACCGCTCGGTGGGCGGCATGCGGGCCTCGATCTACAACGCCATGCCGATCGAAGGCGTGCAGGCGCTGGTGGACTACCTGCGCGAGTTCGAACGCGCGCATGGCTGAGGCCGCGCCCGCCGGCAGCCCGCCGCGGCTGGACTTTCCGGCGCCGGGCCGCGCCACGATCACGCTGGCCCGTCCTGCGCAGCTGAACCGGCTGCACCGCGAAGACCTGCACACGCTGCAGGCGCATTGCGCCACGCTCGCCGCCCGCGCGCAGCTGCGCGTGGTGGTGCTGCAGGCCGAGGGGCGCCTGTTCTGCGCCGGCTTCAACCTCGACGAGCTCGGCAGTGGCGGCCGTGCCGCGGCCGACGACCCGCAGCTCTTCGAGCACACGGTGAATGCGCTGGAAGCGCTGCCCGTGCCGACGATCGCGCGGCTGCACGGGGGCGTGTACGGCGGCGCCACCGACCTGGCCCTGGCCTGCGACTTCCGCATCGGCAGCAGCGATCTGCAGCTGCGCATGCCGGCGGCGCGCATCGGCCTGCACTACTACCCCGGCGGGTTGCAGCGCTATGTCTCGCGCCTGGGCCTGGCAGCAGCCAAGCGCCTGTTCCTGCTGGCCGAAACGGTGGCGGCGGAGCGGCTGCGCGAGATCGGCTATCTCGATGCGGTGGTGGCGCCGCAGGAGCTGGACGCCGAGGTCGAGCAGTTCGCCGCAGCCCTGCTGCAAGGCGCGCCGCTGGCGCTGGCCGGCATGAAGCAGTCGCTCAACGAGGTGGCCCGCGGCGCCGCCGATGCGGCCGTGCTGGCCGAGCGGGTGCAGCGCTGTGCCACGAGCGCCGATCTGCAGGAAGGCCTGGCGGCGCTGGCGGCCAAGCGCGCGCCGGTGTTCCAGGGCCGCTGAAGAAGCCGCCGCGTCAGGGCGCGGGCAGGTCCAGGCACCGCTGCGGGCCTTCGGGCACGGGCGGCTCGTGGCTGGCCACCAGCCAGGCTTGCACCGCCGCCTCGGCGTGCTGCCGCAAGCGGCCACGCAGCCAGGCCAGCGAGGCGGCATCGAGGGCGTTCAAGGGTTCGTCCAGCAGCACCACCGGCGTGCCCGCCGCCAGCGCCGCCGCCAGCCACACCTTGCGCTGGTTGCCGCTGGACAACTGCGAGATCCGCACCGCGAGGAAGGGCGTGAGCTGCAGGCCCTGCACGGCCTCGGCCAGCGCCACGTCCGAAAACTTCGGGTACAGCGCCGCCATGAAGGCGAAGAACTCCGGTGCGCGCAGGTGGTCGAACGCCGGCGCGCCCGGGCCGCACCAGAACACCTGCCGGCGGTAGTCCATGCCATCGGCCGCGGCGTCGATGCCGGCGGCCACGCGGCGGCCAGTGAAGGGGTCGAGCGCGCCGGCCAGCAGCTTGAGCAGCGTGCTCTTGCCGCTGCCGTTGGCACCGCGCAGCCAAGTGAGGCCGGGTTGGAAATCGGCGCTCCACATCGTGAAGACGTGGCGCGCGCCGTACGAAAAGCTGATGGCCTCGGCCCGCAGCAGCGGCGCGCTCAAGGCAACGCCTCGCTGGCCATGGCCACCGCCGCGACCAACAGGAACAGCCAGCGGGCCGACTGCACCTGCGTGTCGAGCGCGGGGTGGCGCAACTCCAGCAGCGCCGCCGCCGCCAGCCACAGCCACCAGACGCCGAGCAGCGCGACCCGCGTACCCGGCACAAGCAGGGCCACATAGGCCACGACAGCCAGCGCCCCGATGAGGGCCGGCGCGGCGCACAAGCCGTCGAGCCGCGCGCCCCAGCCGCGCTGCGCCAGGGGCAAGTGCGCGCAGGCCTGCAGCACCGGCCGCAGTTCCAGCGCCGCCAGCACCCGCGCCCGCGACACCGTCACCAGCACCACCAGCGATTGAATGGCCAGCCACCACGGCGCCCAGCCTGGCCGCCAGGCCGCGGCACCCAGCAGCACAGCGCTGGCTGCCAGCGTGAGCCCGCTGTGCCAAGCAAACCGCGGCGCAACGCCTCGGCGCAGGGGCCACACGACGAGGGCCTGCCACAGCACGAAGCGGCCACGCGGGCGGCGCGCCGCGACGGCCTGCCGTGGCTCGCCCAACGGCACAGCCCGGCGGCCCTGCCCCTGAAGCCCACCCCGCCGTCGCAGGCGCTGCAGTGCCACGCCGCCCGCCAGCGTCAGGCCGAGCGCCGCTGCGCCGGCCGCCACCACGGCCGCCTCGTGGCCCACCAGCCAGCCGGGCCGCTGCACGAGCCATACGCCCAGGCCCAGCGCCTGCAGGCCGGCCCAGGGCAGTGTGGCCAGCGCGATCCACGGCAGATCGGACAACGCGGTCTCGCGTGCCGCCAGCGGCAGCGCCCGCTCGGCCTCGCGCCAGGCCACCGGCCAGAGGAGCTCGCGCATCGCGGCCAGCAAGGCCAGGCCGACGGCCGCAACGCCGAGCACCGCCAGCAGCGCCAGCGCACCCCCGGCCGCCGCGCCGTGCGCCAGGGGCAGCGCGGCCCAGGCCGCCACCGCCGCCAGCGTGGCCGCTGCCGTGTCCAGGCCCGCACCGGCACTGGCCACCAGCGCCCCCACGAGGGCAAACACCGCCCAGCGCCCCAGCCAGCGCCGCAGCGCCAGGGCGCAGGCGGCGGCGTGCACGCGGCGGTAGGGCCAGCGGCCCGTGAGCGCCGCGCGATCGAGCCGCTCGGTCAAAGCCGCTCGAACACCGCCGCGATGCCCTGGCCGCCACCGATGCACATGGTCACCAGCGCATAGCGCTTGCCCGCGCGGTGCAGCTCGTGCACGGCCTTGGTGGCCAGGAAGGCGCCACTGCAGCCGATGGGGTGGCCGAGCGCAATCGCGCCGCCGTTCGGGTTGACCTTGGCCATGTCGAATTCGAGCCCGCGCGCCACGGCCAGCGCCTGTGCGGCGAAGGCCTCGTTGCTTTCGATGAGGTCGATCTGGTCGAGCGTCAGGCCCGCCTTCTTCAGCGCCAGCTTGGTGGCCGGTATCGGGCCTTCGCCCATGATCTCGTTAGGCACGCCTGCCACGGCGTAGCTCACCAGCCGGGCCATCGGCTTGTGGCCGGCAGCGGCCGCCGTGGCGGCATCGGCCAGCACCAGGAAGGCCGCGCCGTCGTTGATGCCGCTGGCGTTGCCGGCCGTCACGCTGCCGTCCTTCTTGAAGGCCGGCTTCATCTTGGCCAGCGTCTCCAGCGTGGTGCCGGCCTTCACGTGCTCGTCGGTGTCGAAGACGACCTCGCCCTTCTTCGTCTGCTTCACGATGGGCACGATCTGGCCCTTGAAGCGGCCCTCGGCGATGGCTGCCGCCGCCTTGCGGTGCGAGTCGACGGCGAGCTGGTCCTGCTGCTCGCGCGTGAGGCCCCACTTGGTGACCAGGTTCTCGGCCGTGATGCCCATGTGGCCCACGCCAAACGGATCGGTCAGTGTGGCCACCATGGTGTCGATCATCTGCACGTGGCCCATGCGGGCGCCGCTTCGCATCTGCGGGCTCAGGTAGCCGCCGCGGCTCATGACCTCGACACCGCCGCCAACGCCGTAATCGCAGTCACCGAGCAGGATGTTCTGCGCCGTCGTGATGATGGCCTGCAGGCCGCTGCTGCACAGCCGGTTGACCGACATCGCCACGCTGTCCATCGGCAGCCCGGCCTGGATACTGGCCACGCGCGCCACGTAGGCGAAGCGGCTTTCGGTGGGGATGGTGTTGCCCACGGTGACGTAGTTGATGGCCTGGGGGTCGACGCCGCTGGCCGCGACGCTGGCCTTCATCACGGTGCCGGCGAGCTCGGCCGGTTCGATGTCGGCCAGGCTGCCGGCGAAGGTGCCGATGGCGGAACGGAGGGCGGAAAGAACGACGACGTCGCGTTGGCTCATGGGGGTCTCCTGGTGGTCTTGGCTGGGAAGCGGTCGATTGGGCACTCCTGCGCTGGCAGCAGGCTGACGCCCGGTGCCTGCGATATCGCAACCATACCGCTCAGCAGACTCCCGGCGACAAGGGCCAGAGATCGGCCCGCAATCCGCTGGGTGTGACACCCGTCCAGCGCTTGAAGGAGCGGCGGAAGTTGTGCACGTCGTGGAAACCCAGATGTCGCGCCACCTCGTCGTTGCCGCTGCCCCGAAACTGGTAAAGGTACAGCGCGACATGGCTGCGCACGCGGTCCAGTTCGGCCTGGAAGTGCGTACCCTCTGCAGCCAAGCGGCGCTTCAAGGTGGCCGGGCTCAGGCCGAAGTGCGCCGCCGCGGCCTCAAGAGGCGGTGGCTCGTTGACCTTCGCCAGCAGCAGTTCGTAAAGCCCATCGAGCAGGCTTCGCTCGGGCACGGCCGCCAGCACTGCCGCCCGTACAGCCGAGCGCTGGGCCGCCGCCGCGCCGGGGCGCTGGGCCGCGGACCAGGGCTTGTCGAGCCAGTGGCGCGGCAGCAGCATCGCGTCGAGGTGACAGCCGAATCGCAACGCGCTGCCCAGGTGGGCCTCGTGCTGCTCGAGTTGCCGCGGCGCGCTGCGGTTGAAGCAGAAGGTCCAGGGTGGGCATTCGCCCGCCAGCCACTGCGTCATCGACACGAGCGCGGTCATCTGCATGTCGACGACGAATGCGCGTTGCGAGCGCAGCCCCACGGCGTCGATCCACACGACCACGGCCAGATCCCCTTCTTCCACCAGCCGTGGCGCGAGCAGCGGGCTCAGCACGGGGGCATGGCTGCACAGCAGTGTCAGGGCCTGGCGCAGGCTGGCGGCATCGCGCAGGGCCAGGCTGGCGGCGCCGTAGTGGCCCGGCAGCAACTGGCGACCCAGGGCGAAGGGCGTTTCGGGGCTGCCGATCTCAGCCTGCGTGCGGGCCAGCAGATGCAGCCACTGCTTCGGTGTGGCCCGCGCCGCGCCGTCGGCGAATTGCTGCTCTGTCAAGCCACAGCCCGCCAGCAGCCGCGCCACGGACACGTCCAGCTCGAGAGCATGGCCCAGTACCAGTGCCGGTTGATGCAACACCGGCACGAAGGATGTGCCGCTGCCGTACCACAGCGGTGCGATCGGATCCAGGTTGACCTCAGGCATGGCGCACCGGCATCGCCGCCTCGGTTCGACCCTCGACCTCTCGGTTGAGCGCGCTGAGGAGTGTCTGTGCACCGGGCTCGGCCAGAGCGCAGGCCCAGCGCAGGCGAGCAGGCAGCAAGCGGTCGTCGCGCGCATGGAACTGCATCGCCTCGACCATGCGGGCCAGGTGCGCCGCACGTCGATGCACATCGGGCAGCGGCGTGTCGGGCATCAGCACCACCAGACGGTCACCGGCGTAGCGGCACAGCAGATCGCGTTGTCTCAGGTTCAGCAGCAACTGGTGGCACACCGCGTCGAGGCGTCGCGCGGCCTCGGCACGGCCCTGCTCGTGCTGAACAGCGGCTTGCTCCGGCAGGTCCACCAGCACCACGCCACACGGCCGCTGCGGGCCCAGGCTTGCCTCGGCTTCGATCTGCCGTCGCAGGTAGCCGGCATCGGCGAGCTGGGTCTGGCGGTCGAGCGCACGGTGGTCGCGGAAGAGCCGCTCGCGCTTGTGCATGTGCTCGTTGAGCACCGCCTGTTCCTGCCGCCACAGCACCAGGCCCAGCGTCAGCAGCAGCACACCGGCACAGGCCAGCACCGACTCCGCCCAGCCGAGCCCGGCCCATGCGTCGGGCAGCCGCCAGAGCTCGTCGAGCGCGTCTGACCACGACGCCAGCGCCAACGCAGCCAGGCCGCCGCCAAGCAGCCGCGTCACAGCACCGTCGGGCCGGCTCTGCAGCACGAGCCAGGTCCAGGCTGCGGCGAGCAGGGCCAGGCCGCCTTCTGCAGCGATGTCCACCCAACTCCATTGCACAAGGGGCACGGCCTCCCCGAAACGAGCAAACAAGAGCAGCGCGGTGGCAGCCAGCAGGACCAGCAGCGCCAGAGATCGTTGTGGCAGGGTCGGCATGGATCGGGTCGGTGTGGTTCGGTACGGG
>JBIJAP010000165.1:0-7470 GCA_044345715.1 Rubrivivax sp. | reverse complement strand
TGGCCGAGCCCTGGTGGATCCTGGTGTTCGCGGCGCTGGGCGCCGGCATGCTGGGCGCGCTGGGTCTGATTGCGGGGCTGTGGGCCGACAAGTTCGACCAGATGGCGGCCTTCCAGAACTTCATCATCATGCCGATGACGTTTCTTTCCGGCGTCTTCTACTCGGTGCACTCGCTGCCCGGCGTTTGGCAGGCCGTGAGCCACCTGAACCCGTTTTTCTACATGATCGACGGCTTCCGCCGCGGCTTCTTCGGCGTCAGCGACAGCTCGCCGTGGTTGAGCTTGGCGGTGGTAGGCACGAGCTTCGCCATCGTCTCGGCGATCGCCCTGCGCCTGCTCGCCACCGGCTACAAGATCAGGCACTGAACACGCAGGGCAAGCCCGCTGCGCCACAATCCCACCCCATGGCTGACCCGACCCCCGACGAGGTGCGTGACTACATCGCCGCCGGCTTGCCCTGCACCGTGCTGCAGGTCGAAGGCGACGGCCGCCACTTCTTTGCCACCATCGTCTCACCCGAGTTCGAGGGCATGAGCCGCGTGCGCCGCCACCAGCGGGTTTACGCGGCCCTGGGCGATAGAATGCGCGCGCAAATCCACGCGCTGTCGATGAAGACCCTCACGCCCACCGAACACGCCGCCACCGCGGTGCCTTCGGCGTCGGCTTCTTCGGCACACCACCACCACTAGCCCCTCGCGGCGCGCCGCGGGGGCAGCCCGCGTGCCGCCGGTGGTCGTGAGACGGGGGTGCGAGAAGCGGGGCCCTTGAGCGTGCTGCAGCAGCCATGATCGCCGCTACGACAGCCACCATGATCACCCTCGCACTCTCCAAAGGCCGCATCTTCGACGACACGCTGCCGCTTTTGCGCGCAGCCGGCATCGAGGTGACGGAAGACCCCGACAAGAGCCGCAAGCTCATTCTCTCCACCACCCGGGCCGACGTGCGCGTGGTGCTGGTGCGGGCCTCCGACGTGCCCACCTACGTGCGCCGGGGTGGTGCCGACATCGGCGTGGCCGGCCTCGACGTGCTGCTCGAGGACGAGGCCGAGAACGACGCCGCCGGCTCGCTCTACAAGCCGCTCGATCTGCAGATCGCCCGCTGCCGCCTGAGCGTCGCCACGCGGGCCGATTTCGACTGGGCCGGCACCGTGCGCCAGGGCGCGCGGTTGGCCGTGGCCACCAAGTACACCCATCTGGCGCGGCAGCACTTCGCGGCCAAGGGCATGCACGTCGACCTCATCAAGCTCTACGGCTCGATGGAGCTGGCGCCGCTCACCGGGCTGGCCGATGCCATCGTCGACCTCGTCTCCACCGGCAGCACGCTGAAGGCCAACCAGCTGGTCGAGGTCGAGAAGATCATGGACATCTCGTCGCGCCTGGTCGTCAACCCGGCCTCGCTGAAGCTCAAGCGCGAGCCGCTGCGGCTGCTGATCGATGCCTTCGAGGCTGCCGTGGGAGCGCAGGCATGAGCGCCCCCGTGAACATCCGCCGCCTCAGCACGGCCGACGCTGACTTCGAGCCGCAGTTCCAGCGCGTGCTGCACTGGAGCGCCGAGACCGACGCCGCCATCGAAGACCGCGTGGCGCAGATCATCGAGGACGTGCGCACGCACGGCGACGCGGCGGTGCTGGAGCTCACGGCGCGTTTCGACGGTGTGCAGGCGGCCTCGATGGCCGAATTGGAGATCGGCCGCGCCGAGCTGCTGGCGGCACTCGACGCCATCACGCCCGCGCAGCGCCGCGCGCTCGAAGCCGCCGCCGAGCGCGTGCGCGACTACCACCAGCGCCAGCTCGAGGCCACCAGCCGCAGCTGGCAGTACCGCGACGCCGACGGCACGCTGCTGGGCCAGAAGGTCACGCCACTCGACCGCGTGGGCATCTACGTGCCCGGCGGCAAGGCCGCGTACCCGAGCAGTGTGCTGATGAACGCCATCCCTGCGCAGGTGGCGGGCGTGGGCGAGATCGTGATGGTGGTGCCCACGCCGAACGGCACGCGCAACACGCTGGTGCTCGCCGCCGCCGCCATCGCGGGGGCCACGCGGGTGTTCACCATCGGTGGCGCGCAGGCCGTGGCCGCACTGGCCTACGGCACGGCCACCGTGCCGCGCGTGGACAAGATCACCGGCCCCGGCAATGCCTATGTCGCCAGCGCAAAACGTCGCGTCTTCGGGCAGGTGGGCATCGACATGATCGCCGGGCCCAGCGAGATCCTGGTTCTGGCCGACGGCAGCACGCCGGCCGACTGGGTGGCCATGGACCTCTTCAGCCAGGCCGAGCACGACGAGCTGGCGCAGAGCATCCTGCTGTGCCCCGATGCCGCCTACATTGCCGCCGTGCACGAGGCGATCGAGCGGCTGCTGCCGGGCATGCCGCGCGCCGCCGTCATCCGCGCCAGCCTGGAGGGCCGCGGCGCGCTGATCCACACGCGCAGCCTGGAAGAGGCCTGCGCCATCAGCAACCGCATTGCGCCCGAGCACCTGGAGGTGTCGAGTGCCGAGCCGCAGAAGTGGGAGCCGCTGCTCAAGCACGCCGGTGCCCTCTTCCTGGGTGCGTTCACGAGCGAGAGCCTGGGGGACTACTGCGCCGGCCCCAACCACGTGCTGCCCACCAGCGGCACGGCGCGCTTCAGCTCGCCGCTGGGCGTGTATGACTTCGTCAAGCGCACGAGCCTCATCGAGGTGAGCGAGGCCGGCGCGCAGGTGCTGGGCCCGATTGCGGCCGAGCTGGCTTATGGCGAGGGTTTGCAGGCGCATGCCCGCGCGGCCGAGTTGCGCCTGCGCGAAGGCGAGGTCGCGGCACCAGCGCCGGTGGTCTTCAGCGTGCGGCCCGTGGACCGCAGCAACGCCGAGGCGGTGATGAAGCTGCAGGTGGCCGCCGGGCAGCGCGCCTTCGTGTCGCCGGTCGACCGCTCGCTGGCCCAGGTGGCCTACGAGCCCTGCGGTCGCGCGCTGGCGATGTTCGACGGCGAGAGGCCCGTGGGCATGATGCTGCTCTACGACGTGCGCCACGACGAACAAGAACCCGCGAACCAGCTCTACGTGTGGCGGCTGCTGGTCGACGCGCGCTTCCAGCGGCGCGGCTACGGCCGGCTGGCGATGGCGTGGGTGGTGGACGAGGCGCGCCGCGAGGGCTATGCCGAGGTGGGCCTGAGCCACGTCGACAAGCCCGGCCATGCCGGCGCGTTCTATCAGAAGCTCGGCTTCGCCTACACCGGCGAGGTCGATGGCGTGGAGTTGAAGATGCGGCTCAAACTGGAGGGCGTGTGATGACGACGCTGGCGCAACGCATCACTGCCACGCTGCGCGCCGACGTGGCCGGCATGCACGCCTACGCCATCCAGGCCAGCACCGGGCTGCTGAAGCTCGACGCGATGGAGAACCCCTTCAGCCTGCCGCCCGCGCTGCAGCAGGCGCTGGGCGAGCGGCTCGGCCGCGCCGCCATCAACCGCTACCCGCAGGCCAGCGTGGTGGCGCTGGCCGAGGAGCTGACGGCCCATGTCGGCATGCCCGCCGGCTGCCGGCTGATGCTGGGCAACGGGTCCGACGAGCTGATCGACCTGCTCTCCGTGGCCTGCGATGTGCCTGGGGCCACGATCCTGGCACCCGTGCCCGGCTTCGTGATGTACGCGACGTCGGCGCAACTGCGCGGCCTGCATTTCGTGGGTGTGCCGCTGACGGCCGACTTCGAGCTCGACGAGGCGGCCATGCTGGCGGCCATCGAGCAGCACCACCCGGCCATCACCTACATCGCCTACCCCAACAACCCCACCGCCAACCTCTGGAACGACGCCGTCATCGACCGCATCGTCGCGGCCGTGGGCGCGCAGCAGGGCCTGGTGGTGTTCGACGAGGCCTACCAGCCCTTTGCCGCGCGCAGCCGGCTGGCCAGCCTGGCGCAGCACGATCACGTGCTGGTGTTGCGCACGCTGTCGAAGTTCGGCTTGGCGGGCGTTCGGCTGGGCTACCTGTGCGGCCGCCGCGAGCTCATCGACCAGATCGACAAGGTGCGCCCGCCTTACAACGTGAGCGTGCTCAACGCCGAGTGCGCGCGCTTCGCGCTGGAACAAGCGTCCGAGTACGCACGGCAGGCGGCGCTGATCAAGGCCGAGCGCGATCGGCTGCAGACGATGCTGTCCATCTTGCCCGGCCTGCGCGCTTACCCGAGCGAGGCCAACATGATCCTCGTGCGCGTGCCTGACTCGGCGCGCGCCTTCGCTGGCATGAAGGCCCGCGGCGTGCTCGTGAAGCACGTCGCCACGCTGCACCCGCTGCTGGCGAACTGCCTGCGCCTGACGGTGGGCGCGCCCGACGAGAACGACGCCATGATCCGAGCCCTGAAGGAATCGCTGTGAACGCACCCCGCGCACTGGAACGAACAGCAGACCTGCGCCGCGACACCAAGGAAACGAAGATCCGCGTCGCGCTCAACCTCGATGGCACGGGGCAGGCCCAGCTCGCCACTGGCATTGGCTTCTTCGACCACATGCTCGACCAGATCGCCCGCCACGGGCTGATCGACCTCACGATCGAGGCCGAGGGCGACCTGCACATCGACGGCCACCACACCGTAGAAGACGTCGGCATCACTTTAGGCATGGCGGTGGCGCAGGCCATCGGCAACAAGGCCGGCATCACGCGCTACGGCCACAGCTACGTGCCGCTCGACGAAGCGCTCAGCCGCGTGGTGGTGGACTTTTCCGGCCGCCCGGGCTTGCACATGCACGTGCCCTTCAAGAGCGGCATGGTCGGCGGCTTCGACACGCAGCTGGCCTACGAGTTCTTTCAGGGCTTCGTGAACCACGCGCTCGTCACGCTGCACATCGACAACCTCAAGGGCGAAAACGCACACCACCAATGCGAGACGGTGTTCAAGGCCTTCGCGCGTGCGATGCGCATGGCGCTGACGCCCGATCCGCGCAGCGCCGGCGTGATCCCCTCCACGAAGGGTTCGCTGTAAGCCCATGAGCAGAACCGTCGCCGTCGTCGACTACGGCATGGGCAACCTGCGCTCGGTGTCGCAGGCCGTGCTGCAGGCCGCGGCCGGGCAGGGCGTGGAGGTGGTGGTGACGCACCGCCCCGAAGAAGTGCGTGCCGCCGAGCGCGTGGTGCTGCCGGGCCAGGGCGCCATGCGCGACTGCATGCGCGAGCTGCTCGACTCGGGCATGCAGCAGGCCGTGCTCGAAGCCGCCGCCAGCAAGCCGCTGATGGGCGTGTGCGTGGGCATGCAGATGCTGCTCGACCACAGCGAGGAACAAGACACCCCCGGCCTGGGCCTCATCCCCGGCCGCGTGAAGCGCTTCCAACTGGGCGGCCGGCTGCAGCCCGACGGCAGCCGCTACAAGGTGCCGCAGATGGGCTGGAACCGGGTTGCCCAGCGCCCGCATCCCCTGTGGCAGGGCGTGCCCGACAACAGCTGGTTCTACTTCGTGCACAGCTACTACGCCGACCCCGCGAACGCGGTGCACGGCGTGGGCCACAGCGACTACGGCGACCGCTTTACCTGCGCCGTGGCGCGGGATAACATTTTTGCCACGCAGTTTCATCCCGAGAAGAGCGCCGCCCAGGGCCTGGCCCTGTACCGCAACTTCCTCCACTGGACGCCCTGACGACCGTTTCGTCTGCCAGGCCCACCCCCTCCTCCACCCGCTCACCCAGAGCCATGCTGCTGATCCCGGCCATCGACCTCAAGGACGGCAAGTGCGTCCGCCTGCAACAGGGCGACATGAACGCCTCCACCACCTTCGGCGAAGACCCCGCGGCCATGGCGCGCCGCTGGCTCGAGGCCGGAGCGCGGCGCCTGCATCTCGTTGACTTGAACGGCGCCTTCGCCGGCAAGCCGGTGAACGAAGGCGCGGTGAAGGCCATCCTGCGCGCCGTGGGCGACGACATCCCGGTGCAGCTGGGCGGTGGCATCCGCGACCTCGACACCATCGAGCGGCTGCTCGACGACGGCCTGAGCTACGTGATCATCGGCACCGCCGCCGTCAAGAGCCCCGGCTTCCTGAAGGACGCCTGCAGTGCCTTCGGTGGCCACATCATCGTGGGCCTCGACGCGAAAGACGGCAAGGTGGCCACCGATGGCTGGAGCAAGCTCACCGGCCATGAAGTCATCGACCTGGCCAAGAAGTTCGAGGACTACGGCGTCGAAGCCGTCATCTACACCGACATCGGCCGCGACGGCATGCTCACCGGCATCAACATCGAAGCCACCGTGAAGCTGGCGCAGGCGCTGAGCATCCCCGTCATCGCCTCGGGTGGCCTGGCGGGCATGGCCGACATCGAGCAGCTCTGCGCCGTGCAGGGCGAGGGCGTCGAAGGCGTGATCTGCGGCCGCAGCATCTACAGCGGCGCGCTCGACTTCGCCGCCGCGCAGGCCCGTGCCGATGAGCTAGGGCTGGTGTGACGCTGGCCAAACGCATCATCCCCTGCCTGGATGTGACCGGCGGGCGCGTCGTCAAGGGCGTCAACTTCGTCGAACTGCGCGACGCCGGTGATCCGGTGGAGATCGCGGCCCGCTACAACGAGCAGGGCGCCGACGAGCTGACCTTCCTCGACATCACCGCCACCTCCGACGGCCGAGATCTCATCCTGCACATGATCGAGGCTGTCGCCTCGCAGGTATTCATCCCGCTCACGGTGGGCGGTGGCGTGCGCTCGGTGGCCGACGTGCGGCGGCTGCTCAATGCCGGCGCCGACAAGGTGAGCTTCAACTCGGCGGCCGTGGCCCACCCCGAGCTCATCCGCGAGGCCAGCGACAAGTACGGCGCGCAGTGCATCGTGGTGGCCATCGACGCCAAGGCCCGTGAAGGGGGCGGCTGGGACGTCTACACCCACGGCGGCCGCCGCAACACCGGGCTCGACGCGGTGGCCTGGGCCAGCCGCATGGCCGAGCAGGGCGCCGGCGAGATCCTGCTCACCAGCATGGACCGCGACGGCACGAAGATCGGCTTCGACCTCGCGCTCACGCGCGCCGTGGCCGATGCGGTGCCGGTGCCGGTGATCGCCTCGGGCGGCGTTGGCACGCTGGAGCACCTGGCCGACGGCATCACGCGGGGCGGCGCCGACGCGGTGCTGGCGGCGAGCATCTTCCACTACGGCACGCACACGGTGGGCGAAGCCAAGGCGCTGATGGCCGCCCGCGGCATCGTGGTGCGGCAGTGAAGAGCAAGCCGCTCGGGCTGAAGCAGAAACCGCTCGGGCTGAAGCAGAAACCGCTCGGGCTGAGCCTGTCGAAGCCCTCGTCCCGAGCCACCGCCCCACCCGGCGAAGTGCGCCTGATCGGCGGCCAATGGAAACGCACCAAGCTGCCCGTGCCCGACGCGCCCGGCCTGCGCCCCACGCCCGACCGCGTGCGCGAGACGCTGTTCAACTGGCTCGGGCAAGACCTCTCCGGCTGGCGCGTGCTCGACGCCTTCGCCGGCACCGGCGCGCTGGGTTTCGAGGCCGCCTCGCGCGGTGCCGCGACCAGCACCTT
>JBIJAP010000163.1:0-7548 GCA_044345715.1 Rubrivivax sp. | reverse complement strand
CGAACGGGTTTCCCATCCGTTCGCACTGAGAGCTTGTGAACATTTGGGCAAACCCCGACGACGGACGACGACGAGGTGCGTTGTCAGGGCATGAGTGCTCGACCCATGCCAAGTGACGGGAACGATATCGGCGAGTTGTTCGGCGACCTGCCGGTGCCTGTAGTGGCCGTGGCCGCGCCGCGTGCGCTGGCGGCTGGCGGTGCGCGGGTGATCATGCCCAACCGCTGCCAGGTCGAGTTGCGCCCGATGGACCTGGAATCGCTGCTGCCCGAAGGCCACCGTGCCCGGCTGGTCTGGGCGTGGGTCGAGCGACAGGACTTGAGTGCGCTGTACGCGGCGATCAAGGTGCGCGAGGGCGGCGTGGGGCGCAGCGCCATTGCGCCGCAGATCCTGCTCGGGCTGTGGCTGTACGCCACGCTGGACGGGATTGGCAGCGCGCGGCAACTCTCGCGCCTGGTGCTCGAGCACGACGCGTACCGCTGGATCAGCGGCGGCGTACAGGTCAACCACCACAGCCTGTCGGACTTCCGCGTGGCGCACGGTGCGGCGCTGGACGAGATGCTCAGCGCCAGCGTAGCCGCGCTGGTGACGGCCGGCGCGGTCAAGCTGCAGCGCGTGGCGCAAGACGGCGTGAAGGTGCGGGCCTGTGCCGGGGCGGCGTCGTTCCGCCGCAAGGGCAGCCTGCAAGACAACCTCGAGCAGGCCCGTGCGCGGGTGCGCGAACTCAAGGAGCAACTCGACGCCGATCCCGCGCAGGCCAGCCGGCGCAAGGCTGCGGCGCAGGAGCGCGCGCGGCGCGAGATGCAACAGCGGCTGCAGCAGGCACTGGATCGGCTGCCCGAACTCGAGCAGATCAAGCGGCGCAACGGCGCCAAGGCAGAAGACGCCCGGGCGAGTTCTACCGATGCCGATGCCAGCGTGATGAAGATGGCCGACGGCGGGTACCGTCCGGCGGTCAACGCACAACTGGCCAGCGACTGCGACAGCCAGGTGATCGTCGGCGTGGAGGTCAGCACCGCGGGCAGCGACATGGCGCAGCTCGCGCCGATGGTCGACCAGGTGGGCCGGCGCTGCGGCAAGACGCCCGAGCAATGGTTGGTCGACGGCGGCTTCCCGGCGCACGAGCAGATCGACGCGGTGGCCGACAAGACCGAGGTCTATGCGCCGGTGCCCGAGCCCCGAGCGAAGAAGGACGAGCAGGGCAACGAGGTCGAGCAGGACAAGCACGCCCCCAAGTCCGACGACAGCACGGCGGTGGCCCAGTGGCGCAAACGCATGGCCACGCCCGAGGCCAAGGCGCTGTACAAGCTGCGCGCGGCTACGGCCGAATGCGTCAACGCGCAGGCCAGGAACCGCGGCCTGCAGCGCATCCCGGTGCGTGGCCTGGGCAAGATGCGGTGCATGGTGCTGCTGTTCGCGCTGGCGCACAACCTGATGCGCACGCTGGCCCTGGCGCCACAGTTGTTGGGCCTGGGCCCAACTCCGTCTGCCGCAACCGCAGGTACTGTATGAAAAGCGAACACCTGGGCAAAACCCTGACTCGTGGCCGTTGTGCGGCCTCAGGATCGCTCAACAGCCGCCTGTCGATGCGCCTACCGCCCGCAGCGCTTGCCATCAACCGCATTCAATCAGCCATCAGTGCCGATCGAATGCTTCACAGGCTCTGAGGCGCCCCCGCGGGCCGGCTTTGCAGCCGGTCCAGCCGCGGGTGCATCTGGCGGAACCACAGCGGCGGCACACACGCCAGGTACAGGCAACCCGCGTAGCCGCTGGGCAGTTGCGGGCCCGGCAAGGGCTCAAGCTCCGGAAACGGCTTCCAGGCGTGCATGTGGTGGTCGGAATGGCGCTGCAGGTTCACCAGCATGGCGTTGGACACCGCCGAGTCGGCGTTCCAGGCATGCGCCACGCCAAAGGGCTGCGGGCGGCCACCGGGGCCGGCCGTGCGCTCGAGGCCGTAGTGCTCGATGTAGTTCACGGTTTCGAGCAGGAACACGGCGTAGGCCGCCTGCACCAGCCAGAACAGCAAGGCCCAGGGTCCGGCCACCGCGGCCAGCGCCACCAGGCCGGCGATCTGCAGCAGCGTGGCCCAGGCCAGCGGGCTGGCGATCCAGCCGCGCCGGTGCTGCAGCAGGCGCGCCGCCTCCAGCCGCCAGGCGCTGACGAAGCTGCCGTGCAGCGTGCGCGGCAGAAAGCGCCAGAGGCTTTCGCCGCGGCGGGCACTGGCCGGGTCGGCGCGTGTCGCGGCCCGTGGGTGATGCCCGCGGTAGTGCTCGACCATGAAGTGCGCGTACAGCACGGTGCCCATCAGGCCCCAGGCCAGCAGCCGGTCGAGGCGCGATCGCGAATGGCCGAGCTCGTGCGCAAAGGTGATGCCCTGGCTGCCGCTGATGCCGCCCACCGCGAGGCCCAGCGCAACGGCGCCAAGCGCGTGCGCGTCGCGCGTGGCCACCAGCCACACGCCCAGCGCCAGCAAGGCCAGTTGCAGGGGCAGTTGCGCGCGCAGCACGGCACGGTGCCAGGCGGTGGCGGGCGTCGCGGCTGGTGAATGGGCCAGGGCCGGCACGCGCTCCAGCAGCGCCAGCGCCAGCTGCACCCCGGCCATCGTGGCCCAGGCGGCGGCGGCCGACACCCAGGCAGCCGCACCCACGGCCAGCAGCGTCAGCGCCGGCAGCACGAATCGCACGCCCTTGGGGTCCATGGCGGCATCATCGTCGGTAGAGGGCTGCGGCGCCACCGGAATGGCCCGGGTCCGGGCCGCACCTCCGGGATAATCCCGCCCCATGAACCCGCTGCTCGCGCGCCTGCACCCCTATCCTTTCGAACGGTGGCGCGAGCTCACACGCGATGTCGTACCGAACCCGGCGCTGGCCGCCATCTCGCTGGGCATCGGCGAGCCGCGCCACGCCACGCCGGCGCTCATCGAAGAAGCCCTGATGCGCGGGCTCGGCGGCCTGTCCAAGTACCCGTCGACGCTGGGCGAGCCCGCGCTGCGCGAGGCCATCGCCGGCTGGCTGCAGCGGCGCTACGGCGTGGCGGTGGATGCAAGCACGCAGGTGCTGCCGGTGACGGGCTCCCGCGAGGCGCTGTTCGCCTTTGCTCAGACGGTGATCGACCCCACGCGGCCCGGCGCCACCGTCGTCTGCCCGAATCCGTTCTATCAGATCTACGAGGGTGCGGCCCTGCTGGCCGGTGCGCAGACGGCCTTCGTGCCCGGCGACCCGGCGCGCAACTTCGCGGCCGTGTGGGACGCCGTCGACGACGTCACCTGGGCGCGCACGCAGCTGCTCTACGTCTGCAGCCCCGGCAACCCCACCGGCGCGGTGATGCCGCTCGCGGAATGGCAGCGCCTGTTCGAGCTAAGCGACCGGCACGGCTTCGTGATTGCGTCGGACGAGTGCTACTCCGAGATCTTCTTCGGCGACGAGCCGCCGCTGGGCGCGCTGCAGGCCGCCCAGGCGCTGGGCCGTGGCGACTTCCGCCGCCTCGTGGCCTTCACCAGCCTGTCCAAGCGCAGCAACGTGCCGGGCCTGCGCTCCGGCTTCGTCGCTGGCGACGCCGCCCTGCTGAAGAGCTTTCTGCTCTACCGCACCTACCACGGCAGCGCGATGAGCCCGCTGGTGCAGACGGCCAGCATCGCCGCCTGGAACGACGAAGCCCACGTCGTGGCCAACCGCGCGCGCTACCGCGCCAAGTTCGCGGCCGTCACGCCGCTGCTGGCTTCGGCGCTGGACGTGAAGCTGCCCGATGCGGCCTTCTACCTGTGGGCCGGCGTGCCGTCAGCCGGCGGGCAACCGGGCGACGACATTGGCTACGCCCGCGCGCTGCTCGCTCAATACAATGTGCAGGTGCTTCCCGGCAGCCTGCTGGCACGCGCCGTGGGCGGGGTGAATCCGGGCCAGGGCCGCGTCCGGCTGGCCCTGGTGGCCGCCGAGGACGAATGCCTCGAGGCCGCGCGCCGCATCGCCCAGTTCACCGTCGCCTACCGCGACAACCAACAAGACACCCGCCCATGACCACCGACCTCGCCCTGCTGCAGACCACCATCGACGTGGCCTGGGAACGCCGCGCCGACATCAACGCCGCCAACGCCCCCGAGGTGCGTGACGCCGTCGAGCAGGTGATCTCCGCGCTCAACGGCGGCCGGCTGCGCGTGGCGCAGCGTGTCGGTGTCGGCGAGTGGGTGGTCAACCAGTGGGTGAAGAAGGCCGTGCTGCTGAGCTTCCGGCTCACCGACAACCAGGTCATGCGCGCCGGCGACCTGGGCTTCTTCGACAAGGTGAAGACGAAGTTCTCGCAGCTCGACGAGGCCCAGATGCGCGCCAGCGGCGTGCGCGTGGTGCCGCCCGCCGTGGCGCGGCGCGGCAGCTTCGTCGCGAAGAACGTCGTGCTGATGCCGAGCTACGTGAACATCGGCGCCTATGTCGACGAAGGCACGATGGTCGACACCTGGGCCACCGTGGGCAGCTGTGCGCAGATCGGCAAGAACGTGCACCTGAGCGGCGGCGTCGGCATCGGCGGTGTGCTCGAGCCGCTGCAGGCCAACCCCACCATCATTGAAGACAACTGCTTCATCGGCGCACGCTCCGAGGTCGTGGAGGGCGTCATCGTCGAAGAGAACTCGGTGCTCGGGATGGGTGTGTACATCGGCCAGAGCACGCCGCTGTTCGACCGTGCGACGGGCCAGATCAGCTACGGCCGCGTGCCCAGCGGCAGCGTGGTCGTCAGCGGCGGCCTGCCCAAGACGGCCGCCGACGGCACGCCGTACACGATGTACGCCGCCATCATCGTCAAGCGCGTCGACGCGCAGACGCGGAGCAAGACCAGCATCAACGAACTGCTCAGAGCCTGAAGGGAACACCATGGCTGACGACCAAGCAAGAGCCGCGGGCGGGCTTCGCCCGACCGCTGGCGAGCGGCCCCCTCGGGGGGTAGCGAGCCCATCGAGCTTGGGGGCACGTTAATCATGGCGAACAATCTTGAGCGTGTGCTGCGCCTGATGGCGGAGAAGCACGCGTCCGACGTTTACATGTCGGCCAACACGCCGATCCTCATCAAGATCCACGGCCAGATCCTGCAACTGTCGGATCAGCTGCTCACGACCACCCAGACGCGGCAGCTGCTGGCTGAGCTGCTGGCGCCACAGCAGATGGAGGAGCTGGAGGAAACCGGCGAGCTCAACGTCGGCATCAGCATTCCGCGCGTGGGCAGCTTTCGCCTGAGTGCCTTCAAGCAGCGCGGTTCGATCGCGGCGGTGTTCCGCTGCATCCCGTTTGACATTCCGACACTCGACACCCTGGGCGTGCCGCCGCTGATGAACCAGATCATCACCGAGAAGCGCGGCCTGATCCTGATGGTGGGCGCCACCGGCACCGGCAAGAGCACCACGCTGGCCTCGATGATTGAGTGGCGCAACCAGCAGATGACGGGCCACATCCTCACCATCGAAGACCCGATCGAGTTTCTGTTCAGCAACAAGAAGAGCATCGTCAACCAGCGCGAGGTGGGCCGCGACACGCAGAGCCTGCAGGTGGCGCTGAAGAACGCGCTGCGCCAGGCGCCCGACTGCATCCTCATCGGTGAAATTCGCGACCGCGAGACGATGAGCTCAGCACTGTCCTACGCGCTGTCGGGCCACCTGGTGCTGAGCACGATGCACGCCAACAACAGCTACCACGCGCTCGGGCGCATCCTGAGTTTCTACGCCCCCGAGGCGCGTCCGACACTGCTGTCGGACCTGGCCTCGGGCCTGAAGGCCATCGTGTCGCAGCGCCTGTTGCGCGCCAATGCCGGCGGGCGCATCCCGGCGGTCGAGGTGCTGCTGAACACCAAGCTCATCGCCGAGATGATCGAAAAAGGCGATCTGTCCTCGGTGAAGGAAGCGATGGAGAAGAGCCTGGCCGAGGGCTCGCAGACCTTCGAGCAGGACCTCGCCCGCCTCATCAACGAAGGCATCGTCTCGCGCGACGAGGGCCTGAGCTACGCCGATTCGCCGAACAACCTGCTGTGGCGGCTGCAGAACGAACAGGCCCCAGTCTCGCGCGCGGCGACCAAGAAAGACGAGCCCGAGGCCGCCAGCTTCACCGAGTTGTCCATCGACGTGCGGCCGGAAGACCCGCGTCTGGCCAACCCGCCGTGGATGCGGGGGTGAACGCTCGATGAGCCTGGACGCGCTGCGCCTGACCGAGGCGCTGATCGCCTGCCCGAGCGTCACGCCCGACGAAGCCGGCTCCATCACGCTGCTGCAGCAACGTCTGGCCGCCGCTGGCTTTGCCTGCGAGCGGCTGGATGCAGGCGAAAGCGCGGCCCGCGTGGCCAACCTGTGGGCCGTGCACGATGCCGGCGTGCCCGGGCCGATGCTGGTGCTGGCCGGCCACGTCGACGTGGTGCCGCCCGGCCCGCGCGAGCAGTGGACGAGCGACCCCTTCGTGCCCAGACACCGCGACGGCCGGCTCTACGGCCGCGGCGCCTGCGACATGAAAACCGCCGTGGCCTGCATGACGGTGGCGGCCGAGGCCTTCGTCGCCGCCGAGCCCCGGCACGCCGGCAGCGTGGCGCTTCTGTTCACCTCCAACGAAGAAGGCTCGTCCGACGACGGCTCGGCCCACGCGGTGGAGGTGCTGCGCGCACGCGGCCTGCGGCCGCTGGCCGCGCTGGTGGGCGAGCCCACCTCGGTGGACCGTGTCGGCGACATGGTCAAGAACGGCCGCCGCGGCACGTTGTCGGCACGCCTCGTGGTGCGCGGCATCCAGGGCCACGTGGCCTACCCGCAGTTCGCGCGCAACCCCATCCACCAGGTGGCGCCGGCCATTGCCGAGCTCGCGGCCACCCACTGGGACGCGGGCAACGAGCACTTCCTGCCCACCACGTTCCAGGTCAGCAACATCCACGGCGGCACGGGCGTGGGCAACGTCATCCCGGGCGAGGTGGTGGTCGACTGCAACTTCCGCTTCAGCACCGAGAGCACGGCCGACAGCCTGCGCGCGCGCTTCGAGTCGCTGCTGCAGCGTCACGGCCTCGAGTACGGCATCGAGTGGGCGCTGGGCGGCGAGCCCTTCCTCACGCGCCCGGGCTCGCTGCACCGGGCCCTCACGGCGGCCGTGGAGGCCGAGTTCGGCATCACGCCCGTGCTCAGCACCACCGGCGGCACCTCCGACGGGCGCTACCTGGCCACGCTGTGCGAGCAGGTGATGGAGTTCGGCGTGCGCAACGCCAGCGCGCACAAGGTCGACGAGTGGGTCGATGTCGACGCCATCGAGCCGCTGGCGCGCGTGTACCGGCGCACCTTGCAGGCCCTGCTGTCGTGAGCACGCTGATGCACGCCGTGCACGCAGCAGCGGCACGGCTGGCGGCGGCCGGCGTGGCCTTCGGCCACGGCACCACCAACGCCCACGACGAGGCGGCCTGGCTGCTGCTGTGGCAGCTGGGCCTGCCGCTGGATGCACTCGACGAGCACGCCGAACGGCCCGTGTCGCCGGCCGAGGCCGCGCGCATCGACGAGTTGCTCGCGCGGCGTATCCACACACGCCAGCCGGCGGCCTACCTCACCGG
>JBIJAP010000162.1:0-7552 GCA_044345715.1 Rubrivivax sp. | reverse complement strand
CAGAATCCGCGCCCTTACCGACGCCCTGCCGCGATGCTGCCGCCGCGGTCCCGCCCGATGAAACTGACCCCGCTTCTGCTGGTGCTCGCTGCCACCGCCTTGTCGACGCCGTTGGCGCTGGCACAAACGGCCTCCAACCCTGCGGCGAAGCCTGCCGCCAAGCCTGAACCGAAGCCGGCGCCCAAGCCGGCCGTGCGCCCGGCAGCCAAGGCCCCTGCCGCAGCCGCGGGCGAGAAGACCGCCACCATCGGCGGCGGTGCCAATGCCGCCAGTGCGACGCTGCCGATCCTCACACGCGACGAACTGCGCGCCTGCCTCAACCAGGAAGAGGCGATCCGTGTCCGTCTGGGCGAACACGAAGCCGCGCGGGCGCCGATCGACCAGGAGCGCCAGGGCGTCACGGCGAAGCAGGAAGCGCTGCGACTGGAGCGTGTGCAGGTCGACGCGGTGGCGGCGAAGACCACTGCGTTCCGAACCAAGATGGAGGCCCACGCCGCCCGCGTGGCGACCTGGAACCGCGACGTCGAGGCCTACAACGCCCGCACCCCACAGGGCGCCGCTGGCGAACGCGAGCGCCTGCGCATCAACACCGAGCGCGAGGGCCTGCAGAAGGCCCAGACCGATCTCGAAGCCGAGCGCGTGGCCATGGCCGGCGACCAGGAGAAGATCATTGCGGCCTTCAACGCCAAGGCCAAGGAGGTCGAGGCGACGGTCGACCAGTGGAACCAGCGCAACAAGGGCTGGAACGACGCCGGTGCCAGGCTCGAGGCCGAGCGCAAGGAGTGGGTCGCCGCCTGCGCCGACCGCCGGTACCGCGAAGACGACGAAAACGCGATCAAGGCCGGCCGCTGAGCATGAGCAACCCATTGCTCGCCGACTGGGACGCCCCGCACGGGTTGCCGCCCTTCGGCCAGATCCGCCCGGAGCACTTCGAGCCCGCGGTGGAGCTCGCGATGCGTGAGCACCGCATCGAGATCGCCGCGCTCGGCGCCCTGGCCGAGGCGGCCGACTTCGACAACACCGTGGCTGCCTTCGACCGTGCCGGCCGGCGGCTGGGCCGCATCGTGGCTGTGTTCCATACCTTCGGCGCCTCGGCCACGAGCGCGCCGCTGCAGGCCGTGCAGCGCCGGCTGGCGGCACCTCTGGCGGCGCACCACAGCGCCATCCACACCGACGCGGCCTTCTTCGGCCGGCTCGATGCCCTGCATGGCCACCGTGCCGAGCTGGCGCTCGACGCTGAATCGCTGCGGCTGCTCGAGCGGCTGCACCTGGACTTCGTGCGCAACGGGGCGCGCCTGCCCGAGCCCGAGCGCAGCCGCCACGGGCAGTTGATGCAGTCACTGGCCGAGCTGACGACGCGCTTCGCGCAGAACGTGCTGCACGACGAGTCGAGTTGGCAGCTGCCGCTGGCCGATGCCGCGGCCATGGCCGGCCTGCCGGCCTTCGTGCGCGCCGCGGCCCGGCAAGCCGCGCTGGAGCGTGGCGTGCCCGGCGCCGTGGTGACGCTGGCCAGATCCCTGGTGGTGCCTTTCCTCACCTTCAGCGAGCGGGCCGACCTGCGCGAGCAGGTCTGGCGCGCCTGGGTCGGCCGCGGCGAAAGCGCTGGCGCCCACGACAACCGCGACGTGGTGCGCGACATCCTGCGCTTGCGTCAGGAACTGGCCGCGCTGATGGGCCACGCCTGCTATGCCGACTTCGCACTGGCCGACACCATGGCCGGCACGCGCGAGCGCGTCGACGAGCTGCTGCAGGCCGTGTGGAGCCGCGCCGTGCCTTGCGCCCTGGCCGAGCGTGCGCAGCTGCAGGCCCTGCGCGAGAGCGCCGAGCCCGGCCGCGCCGGCGAGCCCATTGCCGACAGCGACTGGCGCTATTGGGCCGAACGCGTGCGGCGCGAGCGCTACGCCATCGACGACGCCGAGATCAAGCCCTACTTCGAGCTCGGCCGCATCGTCGAGGCCGCGTTCGCCTGCGCCACGCGGCTGTTCGGCCTGCGCTTTGAGCGCCGAGACGAGCTGCCGGTGTACCACCCCGATGTCGTGGCCTACGAGGTGAGCAACGCCGCGGGCGCGCCGGTCGGCCTGTTCCTGCAGGACAACTTCGCGCGCGGTGGCAAGCGCAGCGGCGCCTGGATGAGCGCGCTGCGCTGGCAGACGCGCAACGTGGTCGGCGGCGGCACCGGCATCGGCACAGGGCAGCTGCCGGTCATCCTGAACAACAACAACTTCGCGCGTGGCGAGGCCGGCAGCCCGACGCTGCTGTCGCTGGACGACGCGCGCACGCTGTTCCATGAGTTCGGCCACGCCCTGCACGGACTGCTCTCCAACGTGCGCTACCAGCGCCTGTCGGGCACCCAGGTGCTGCGCGACTTCGTCGAGCTGCCGTCGCAGATCTTCGAGCACTGGATCACCGAGCCCGAGGTGATGAAGCAGCATGCCCGCCACTGGCAGAGCGGCGAGCCGATTCCCGACGAGCTGATCGATCGGCTGCAGCGCGCGCGCCGCTTCAACCAGGGCTACGAGACGGTGCGATACACCGCCAGCGCCATGCTCGACATGGCGCTGCATGCACGCACCGAGGCCGAGCCACCCGCTGACGTGTGTGCCTGGGAGGCCGCCTTCCTGGCCGACGCCGGGGCGCCCGCGGGCTGTGGCGTGAACCACCGGCTGGTGCACTTCCAGCACTTGTTTGCGGGCAGCAGCTACGCCGCCGGCTACTACGTGTACCTGTGGGCCGAGGTGCTCGACGCCGACGGCTACGAGGCCTTCACCGAGGCCGGCAGCCCCTTCGACCCGGCGGTGGCGGCGCGGTTGCTGCGGCACGTCTACGCCGCGGGCAACAGCGTCGAGCCGAACGCCGCCTATGCCGCGTTCCGCGGCCGACCGCCGAGCCTGGAGCCGCTGCTGGCCAAACGCGGGCTCCTGCAGGCCGAGCCGGCCTGAGCGTCGGGGCCGGCCGCCGCGCCCTCAGCGCGGCGACTTGCCGAACAGCGAGTCCAGCCCGGCCATGAAGGCCCGGAAGTCCAGCGGCTTGGTCCAGTAGTCGGTGCAGCCGGCGGCCAGCGCGCGGTCGATGTCCTCCGGCATGGCGTTGGCGCTGAGTGCGATCACTGGAATGGCCGCAGTCGACGGGTCGGCGCGCAGGCGCTTGAGCACCTCGAAGCCGTCGATGTCGGGCAGCTGCATGTCCAGCAGCACGAGCTCTGGCCGCAGCGCGCGGGCCTGCATGACTCCGCTTAGGCCGTCGGGTGCGATGTGCAGCACCAGATCGCGGCGGCGTGCGACCAGCTCGGCGATGATCAGCGCGTTGACGGGGTTGTCCTCGACGTAGAGCAGCGTACGGTGTGAGCCGCCCTGCTGGCCGGCGGCGGCCTGCGGGGCGGTGTCGGTGTCGGTGTCGGAGTCGGCATGGGCCAAGGCGCCTGCAGCCTGGACGACTGCCCGCGGCAGATCGACCGTGAACACACTGCCGAAGCCGGGCGTGCTCTCGGCCCCCACGCGGCCCTGCATGCGCTCGACCAGCGCCTTCACGATGGCCAGGCCGATGCCGGTGCCTTCCACGTCGCTGCGCTCGGCACCCAGGCGGTTGAAGGGTTCGAACAGGTGGCGCAGCTGAAGCGCGTCCATGCCGCGACCGGAATCGCTGACGCTCAGCCGGACGCGCTCGCCGTCGGCTCGCGCCTCGACATGCACGCGGCCCCCGGGCCGGTTGTACTTGATGGCGTTGCCCAGCAGGTTCAGCAGCACCTGGCGCAGGCGCGTGGCGTCGCCACTGACGTGCAGGCCCTCGGGCAGGGCCTGGGTCAGGACGACGTTGTGGCCGCTCTGCAGCGGCTGCAGCATCGGCAACACCTGCGCCAGCAACTCGCTCAGCGCCACGGGCTGCGCCACCAGCGGGAGCTCGCCGCCGTCCACGCCCGACAAAGTGAGCACGTCGTTGATCAACTCGAGCAGATGCATGCCGGCCGCCTGCGCGTGGTGCAGGCGCCGCCGGCGCGAAGCCGCCGCGTCGTCGGTGCCGGCCTCGTCGGCCAGCATCAGCTGGGTGAAGCCGAGCACGGCGTTCAGTGGTGTGCGGAGTTCGTGGCTCATGCGCGCCAGGAACTGCGACTTCGCCTGGCTCTCGCGCCGCGCCAGTTCGGATTCGCGGCGGGCCACCTCGGCCGTGCGCGGTGCAGTCACGTCCCAGTTGACGCCGATGCGGCGGCGTCGGCCGTCGGCGTCGCGCACCTCCGACGATCGCGAGGCCAGCCAGCGCACCTGCCCTTCGGGTGTGAGGATGCGGAACTCGCTGACGAGCGCCGCCGAGGCGGCCTCGGCGCGCCGGAACAGCTCGCGAGACGCGTCGTGGTCTTCGGGGTGCGTCCACTGCCAGGCCTCGTCAACCGAAGGCGACGCGGCCTGGGGCTCGCGGCCGCGCAGGCGCCACATCTGCTCGTCCCAGACTGTGCGGCGCGATTCCAAGTCCATCTCCCAGGTGCCGATGCCGGCGCCCTGCAGCGCCAGCGTGGTGCGCTCCTGTGCGCCGCGCAGCGCGGTCTCGGAGCGCAAGCGCTCGGTCACGTCGATCAGCACACCGAAGATCACCTGGCCGTCGCCATCGTCCTCGACGCGCGTGTGGCTCGACAGCTGCCGCACCTCGCCGTCGCGCCGCACGATGCGCAGCGCGGTGTCCAGGCCGGGCTTGCCGGCCGCAGGCGGGCGCATCATGGCGTCGAGCACGCGGGCGCGGTCGTCCGGGTGCACCCACTGCTCCAGCCACTGGCGCGCGCTCGGCACCGGCTCGTGCGCGCCCATGCCGTGCATCGCGCGGCATTCGGGGCTCCATTCCAGTCGGTTCTGGGTGACGTGCTTGACCCAGTGGCCGATGCCGGCGGCGCGTGTGACGGCCTCGAAGCGCTCGGCCATGGCCTGGGCGCGGCGCTGTTGCGCGCGGCGTTCGGTGATGTCGAGCGCGACACCCAGGAACGCCACCGGCTGGCCCTGCTCGTTGCGCAGCACCGACCGGCGCAGCAGCTGCGTGCGCCAGTGGCCGTCGGCGTGGCGGTAGCGCGCTTCGAGGTCGACCGGCCGATCGCTGTCGAGCGCCTGCTGCGCCGAGGCGGCCACGCGGGGCAGGTCGTCGGGGTGGATCAGGTCGCGCACCTCGTCGAGGCTGAGGCCCTCGGTGCGCGGCACCAGGCCCAGCGTGCGCCAACCCGACGGGCTCCAGTACACGCGGCCCTCGGCGAGGTCATGTCGCCAGACGAGGATGTCGCCCAGTTCGACCGCCAGCGCCAGCTGCGAACTCAGATCGCCGACACCGACCAGGGGCTTGAGCGTGTTCGTCTCGTCGAGCACCACGCCCACCATGCGCGCCGGGTGGCCGTCGGGGCCGGGCTCGGTCTGCCACTGCAGGTGCAGCAGGCGCTCCTCGGCCGCGGGCGTGATGATGCGAAAGCGGATGGCGTACGGCCCACAGCGCCGCCGGCTGGCCTGCGAGTAGCGCTGAACGGTGTCGCGGTCGGCCTCGATCACCCGCGCCAGCAGCTCGGCCGTCGCGGGCTTGCTGCCGGGCTCGAAGCCCCAGCAGCGCAGCCCGCCCTCGTCCCAGAACAAGGTGCTGCCGGGGATATCGCTTTCCCAGGTGCCCAGGCGGCCGAAGGTCTGCGCCGCAGCCAGACGTTGCCGCAGCAGCGCGGCCTCGGCCCGCGCGTCGGCGAGCTCCTGGCGCAGGCGGGTGATGTCGTCGCGGGACGGAACGTCTTCAGGGCTCATCGGCGGTTAGCGCGGCCGCAATGCCGGACCGGCGTGCAAGTATCGCCGCGCGCCACCGTCCGTGAAGACCCCTGTCGCTACATCGGCTTGAAGCGCCAGGCCCAGGCCTGGCTGACCGCCAGCTTCTCGGTGTGCTGGCGCAGGTGCAACGTGATGCGGCCGAGATCGTCGCGCTGGGCGCGGGCGATGGCACTGGCGCGCACGACGACGCCGCGGTGCACCTGCCAGAACTCGCCAGGATCGAGGCCGTCGAGCAGCTCCTTCAAGGGCTTGCGCACGTGGGCTTCGTCGGTGGCGGTGACGACTCGGGTGTACTTCTCATCGCTCTGAAAGAACAGGATCTCGTCGATGCCGAAGAGCTTGATGGTCTCGCCGACGCTGGCGCTGACCCAGCGCAGCCGCGGGGCCTCGCCGCGCCCGAGATGTCCCGACAGCTGCTCGAGCAGTGTGGCCACCGCGGCGGGCGGCGGGCCGTCGCGCGCCGCGAGCCGCTCGCGCACCCGGGCCACGGCCTGCGCCAGGCGCTCGGCCGCCACGGGCTTGAGCAGGTAGTCCACCGCGCCGGCCTCGAAGGCCGCGACGGCGTGGCTGTCGTAGGCGGTGGTGAACACCACGTGGCAGGGCCGGGCGGCCTCGGACTGCGCCAGTGCAGCCTGCGCGACCTGCAGGCCGTTCGAGCCGGGCATGCGGATATCGAGAAAGGCGACATCGGGGCGGGCGGCCTGCAGCGCCTCCATCGCCGAGGGGCCGTCCTCGCATTCGGCCACGACCTCAAGCTCGGGCCATGCCTGGGCCAGCATGCGGCGCAGCTCGCTGCGCGGAAAGTCTTCATCGTCGGCGATCAGGGCCGTCACCGGGCCGGATGAGGTCTGGGGCATCGGGCGGTCTCTCGTCAGTCGATCGGCCATGTCAGCGTGGCACAGACACCGCCCTCCGGCCGTGCCCGCAGCACCAGAGCGGCACGCTCGCCGTGCATCTGCTGCAGCCGTTCGCGGATGTTGGCCAGGCCGATGCCGGTGCCGCCGACCGAGGCGCCGAAGCCGGCGCCGTCGTCCGACACGCTGACCTGCAGCCGCCCGAGTGCATCGAGCCGGGCCTGCAAGGCCACGTGCACCGGCCCGACCTTGGGCTCGGCGCCGTGCTTGATGGCGTTTTCGACCAGCGACACCAGCATCAGCGGCGGGCAGCCGAGTGCGCCCAGATCCGCTGGCAGGTCGATCGAGAACGACAGGCGAGGCATGCGCGCCACCATCAGCGCGAGGTAGGCGCGCGCGATCTCCACTTGGCCGGCCAGCGTGGCCTCGGCACCGCCATCGCTGCGCAGGCGCGGGATCGCGGCCCGCAGGTAGTCTGCCAGGCTGTCGATCAGGGCGGCGGCACGCGCGGGGTCGCTGGTGATGGCGCTGCGCACGCCGGCCAGGGTGTTGAACAGGAAATGCGGTTCGACCTGCGCCGCCAGCACCGACAGGCGCAGCTCGGCCTCGCGCCGCTGCTGCTGGGCGCGCGCCAGGGCTTCTTCAGCGGCCAGGGCGCGCAGGCCGTCGTGCTCGCGGCGCAGGCGCGGCAGCGCCAGGACGCCAGCGAGCAAGGCCCCGGTGAGCGCAAAGGCCAGGTGGGTGCTCGGCTCCGGCGCGGTGCTGCCGGCGTCGGCCGGCATGTCGTTGGGCTCGGGCCCGTCGCCGCGGATGAAGATGCCGATCGACAGCGTGACACGCCGGCGTTGGCCGGGCTCGTCGACCATGCCCGTCCATTCGGCGATGCCTTGCTTCATGGGCTCGGCGCCCCAGTGGTTGAAGGCG
>JBIJAP010000225.1:0-5918 GCA_044345715.1 Rubrivivax sp. | reverse complement strand
GCTGGTCTACCTGCTCGGCGTGGCCGCGGTGGTGGCCCTGGCGGCCTGGTGGTTTGAGGGCCGCGGCCGCGCGGGTGCCGCAGGCTGGCCGCTCGACGCCATCGTCATTGCCTGTGTGGTGCTGCTCAACGCCGTGCTGGGCTGGCTGCAAGAGGCCCGGGCGGCGCAGGCCGTGGCGGCGCTGGCGCGCATGACCACCGCCACGTCGTCCGTGCTGCGTGGCGGCGCCGTGACGCGTGTGCCCAGCGCCGAGCTCGTGAAGGGCGATGTGCTCGTACTAGCCGAAGGCGACGCCGTGGGCGCCGATGCCCGCCTGCTGCAGGCTGCGGCACTGAAGCTGCTCGAGGCCCCGCTCACCGGCGAGAGCGAGGCGGTGCTGAAGAACACCGAGCGCCTGCCCGCTGCCGTGGCCGTGGGCGACCGCGTGAACATGGTCTTCAAGGGCACGGCGGTGGCGCAGGGCAGCGCCCGTGCGCTCGTCACCGCCACCGGCATGGGCACCGAAATGGGTGGCATCGCCACGCTGCTGGACAGCACGCCCGACGCGCCGACGCCGCTGCAGCGGGAGATCGCGCGCCTGGGCAAGGTGCTCGGCGTGGCGGCGCTGGTCATCGCCGCCATCGTGGTGGTGGCCGAGCTGCTGATGTCCGACATCCACGGCGCGAGCGATGTCGTCACGGTGCTGCTGCTGGGCGTGTCGCTGGCCGTGGCGGCCGTGCCCGAGGGCCTGCCGGCCATCCTGTCGGTGGTGCTGGCGATGGGCGTGCGGCGCATGGCCGGCCACCAGGCCATCGTCAAGCAACTGGCCTCGGTCGAGACGCTGGGCTCGGCGTCGGTGATCGCGTCTGACAAGACCGGCACGCTGACGCGCGGCGAGATGACGCTGCAGCGCGTGTTGACGGCCTCGGGCCGCAGCGACATCACCGGCGTCGGCATCGTGCCCGAAGGCCGCGCCGAGCGCGACGGCGCCGAGTTGCCCGAATGCCCGCAGCGGCTCGAGCTGCAGGCTGTGCTGCGGGGCGGCAGCCTGGCCGGCAACGCGCAGCTGCAGCAGGGCGAGGGCGGTGCCTGGGCCATCCACGGCGACCCCACCGAGGCGGCCTTCCTGGTGGCCGAGCGCAAGCTGCTGGGCGCCGATGCCCCAGCAACGAAGCGGGCCGATCGCCTGGGCGAGATCGCCTTCACCTCGCAGCGCAAGCGGATGTCGGTGCTGGTGGCCGGCGCGGCCGCGGGCGATGCGCCGGCGCTCTACGTGAAGGGCGCGCCCGACGAACTGCTGGAGCGCTGCACCCACGTCCGGCAAGGTGAGGTCACCGCGGTGCTCGATGCCCCGTTGCGCGCCCGCGTGCGGGCCGATGCGGCGGCGATGGCCGGCGAGGCCCTGCGCACCTTGGCCGTGGCCTGCCGCCGGCTTGAGCCGGGCGCACGGCTTCCGGCCGACGCCGGCGAGGCCGAGGCGCTGGAGCAGGAGCTCGAATACCTGGGCACGGTTGGCCTGGTCGACCCGCCGCGCCCCGAAGCGGCCGTGGCCATTGCGCAGGCACGCCGGGCCGGCATCCGCGTCGTCATGATCACCGGCGACCACCCGGCCACGGCGCAGCGCATCGCCGCCGACCTGGGCATTGCCGACGCGGCTGCGCAGGTGCTCACCGGCGTGCAGCTCGACCTGCTCGACGACGCCGCCTTCGAGGCCGCCGCGCAGGCCACCGCGGTGTTCGCCCGCGTGGCGCCGAAGCACAAGCTGCGGCTGGTGCGAGCGCTGCAGGCCGGTGGCCAGGTGGTGGCGATGACAGGCGATGGCGTCAACGACGCGCCGGCGCTGAAGGCCGCCGACATCGGCATCGCCATGGGCCTGGGCGGCACCGAGGTCACCAAGGAGTCGGCCCGCATGATCCTGGCCGACGACCACTTCGCCACCATCGTGCTGGCCGTGCGCGAGGGCCGCGGTGTGCTCGACAACATCCGCAAGTTCCTGCGCTACCTGCTGTCGTCGAACCTTGCCGAGGTGCTCACGGTGTTCGGCGGCGTGGTCGGCGCCAGCGTCATTGGCCTGAAGGCCGAGACCACCGCCGCGGGGGGCGAGATCGCGCTGCCACTGCTGGCCACGCAGGTGCTGTGGGTCAACCTCGTCACCGACAGCGGGCCGGCGCTGGCCATGGGCGTGGACCCGATCGCCGACGATGTGATGACGCGGTCGCCGCGAGCACGCGACCAGCGGCTCATCGACGCCCCGATGGGGCTGGCCGTGGTGGAGACCGGCGTGGTGATGGCGCTGCTGACGTTGCTGACGCTGGACCTGTTCCTGCCCGGCGGGCTGCTCGAGCCGGTGGACGCCTGGGTGGGTGCCGGCCCGCACGGCCTGGAGCTGGCGCGCACGGCGGCGTTCACAGTGCTGGTGCTGACGCAGCTGTTCAATGCCTTCAATACGCGCTCGGCCACGGTATCGGCGTTCAGCCAGCTCGGCTCGAACCTCTGGTTGTGGGCCGCCGTGGCCGTGTCGGCCGGGTTGCAGGCGGCCGTGGTGCACCTGCCGTTCCTGAACCTGGCCTTTGGCACCCAGCCTCTGACCGCGGGCCAGTGGGGGGTGTGCCTGGCCATGGCCAGCGGGGTGCTGTGGTTCGGCGAGGCGCGCAAGCTGCTGCGCCGGCGCTGAGGCGGGCCAGGACCGGCCTGTCTGCCGTCAGCGCGGGCCCGGCTGCCCGGGTTCGAAGTGCAGCCAGAGCGGGCCACCCGAGCCCGCGGCTTCGCCGGCCAGCAGCGGCGGCGTGATGCCCGCCATGCGCCGCGGATCGACCCAATTGTCGAAGTGCGCGCCGGTGGTGGCGCGCAGCGCCAGGGCGGCATCGCGCAGGCTGCTGCCGTCGGCCTCGGCGCGCTGCACGACCCGGGCCGTCAGCGCATGGCCGAGGTGCGGCGTCAGCGCCGTGCCCAGCATCAGCGAGCGGTTCATCAGGCCGTTCAGGCGCGGCACGTCGGGCTCGAGGCCGTTGACGCAGTGCCAGGTGAAGCTGCCCATCGCGTCGGCCAGCAGGCGCAGGCTGTCGAGCATGTTCAGCGCGATCAGCGGCCGGTAGGCGTTGATCTCGAATTGCCCCTGGCTGGCTGCAAAGCCGATGGCGGCGTCGTGCCCCATCACCTGCGCACACACCATCGTCAGCGCCTCCACCTGTGAGGGGTTCACCTTGCCCGGCATCATCGAGCTGCCGGGCTCGTTGGCCGGCAGGCGCAACTCGCCGAACCCGGCGCGCGGCCCGCTGCCCATCAGTCGGATGTCGCAGGCGATCTTGGTCAGCGCTACCGCCAGCATGCGCAAGGCGCTGTGCAGCGCCACCAGGGCCTCGTGGCCGGCCAGTGCGGCGAACAGGTTGGGCGCCTGCACGAGCGGCAGGTGCAGGCGCTGCGACAGCCGCCGCGCCACCATCGAGCCGAAGGCCGGGTGCGTGTTCAGCCCCGTGCCCACCGCGGTGCCGCCGATGGCCAGCGCATGCACGGCCGGCATGGCGGCGCGGATGGCGGCGTCGCACAGGCCGAGCTGCGCTTCGTAGCCGCCGAACTCCTGGCCGAGCGTGATCGGCGTGGCGTCCTGCAGATGCGTGCGCCCGAGCTTGATGACATGGGCGTGGGCCCGCGACTTGTCGAGCAGCGCCCGTCGCAGGTTGTGCAGGGCCGGCAGCAACCGCGACTTCACCTGCAGCGCCGCCGCGATGTGCATGGCGCTGGGCACGACATCGTTCGACGACTGCCCGCGGTTGACGTCGTCGTGCGCATCGACCTGGGGCGCGGCGCTGGCCAGGCCTCGGTCTGTGCGCTCAGGCAGCGACTCGTTGGCCAGCCGCGCGATGACCTCGTTGACGTTCATGTGGCTGTGCGTGCCCGAGCCCGTCTGCCACACCGACAGCGGGAACTCGTGGTCGAAGCCGCCCTCGGCCACCCGCTCAGCGGCCCGCGCGATGGCCGACGCGGCGCTTGAGTCCAGGAGGCCGAGCTCCTCGTGCACCATCGCCGCCGCCCACTTGATGTGGGCGATGGCGCGGATCAGCTCGATCGGCATGCGCTGCTCGCCGATGGCGAAGAAGTGCAGGCTCAGCGCCGTCTCTTCTCCCCAGCGCACACCCACCGGCGGCTGCGGCGGCACGGTGGAGTAGGTGGCCGCATGGCCGATCAGGGCAGGTTCACGCATCAGTGTCCTTCATGGCGACCCCGCCGTTGGTGGACGTTTGCAGCAAAGGGTGCGGGTGAAGTCACGGCTCGCCCGTGACGTCGACCTCGACCCGGCGGTCGCGCTGCAGGCACACGATCAGGGCGTCGCGTGCCAGCGAGTTGCCGCAATCGCCCGTGGCCGTGACCGGCTCTGACGAGCCGCGGCCGGACGCCTCGACGCGACCCAGGTCGACGCCGGTGAGCGTGCCCAGATAAGCCTTCACGACATCGGCACGTTGCTGCGATAGCGCCTGGTTGTGCGGGTCCTCGCCCATGCGGTCGGCATGACCGACGATGACGATCGACGTGTACCGGCGACCCGAGATGCGGCTGGCGAACGAATCCAGAGCCGCCTTGGCTTCGGGGCGCAACTCGCGGCTGTCGTGCGAGAACATCGAGTCGACCGGCAGCACCACGCGCGCGGGTGTCGGTGCCGGCATGGCGCGCGGCATCACGCGCTCGGGTTGCATCGGAGCCGGGGTCACCACAGGCGGCGGCAGCACCTCCACTGGTGCCGGCGCTGGCGTGTAGGCCGTGGGCTGGTACATCGGTGCCTCGGCGCGCGGCGCCGCGGCCGGCGCGCGGCCGAACGGGAACAGCAGGCTCACCGTGTAGGTGTTGATACGGCCGCGCTGGCCGAGGCCGTCGCTGACCCGGTAGCGCTCGGCTTCGGCGCGCATCAGCACCGACGGCGAAAACGCCACCTGCACGCCGAGTCCGGCCTTCCAGTTGTTCTGGCGGTCGGTGGGGCTCGGGCTCACCACGGTGGCGCCACCCGTGCCGACGAAGCTGCCGCGGGTTCGAGCAAAGGCCACGCCGGCGCGCCCCAGCAGCGCGAAGGTGTCGCCCAGCGGCAGGGTGCCCACCAGGTCGAGGTTGTAGCCGCGGATGCGCATCGTGCCGTCCAGCGTGCCGGTGGGCACGGTGCTGGCGTTGAAGCTGCTGCGGCCGAGATCGAAGTAGCCGGCCTCGGCGCCGAAATACCGGTTCCATTGCCAGCCGTAGAACAGCTTGTAGGCCTTGGCGCGTTCGTCTCTGTTCTCGATGGTCGGCGTCACGCCCGGGCTCAGCGCGCGGACGGTCAGGCTCTCTTCGTCGAGGCGGTGCCGCGCTTGCCCGGCCGACAGGCCGAAGTACGAGTAGCTCTCGTCCTGGGCCAGGACGGGCATCGATGCCGCCAGGCCAAGGGGGCCGGCAAGGGCCAGCGCGGCAAGGCGCAGGGGGTGTAGCGAGTTCATGGCAGGGCCTGGTTCCGTGGAGGGGAGGACCCGCTGCTGCCGGGGCACGCACAGCTTGGGGGGTCTGCCCCGGTTGTAGGGGTCGGCACTCCAGGCGTCTGTGCGCTGCCGCGCCTGCAGGCCGTCAGTTCGGCGTCTGTAGCGTGTGGGCCCCTCTGTGCGCTGTCGCACATACTCAGACCATCTGGTCATCGACCATCGCGATTCCTACCGGAGAGACGATGTCCGACCACCAAGAGGCCAGGCGCAACCACCTGCTGGCCGCCCTCCCCGAAGCCGACTGGCAGCGCTGGCAGCCGCAGCTCGAGTGGGTGTCGTTGCCGCTGGGGCAGGTGCTGTACGAATCGGGCTGCACGATGAGCCACGTGTACTTTCCGACCGATGCCATCGTCTCGCTGCTCTACGTGATGGCCGACGGCGCATCGGCCGAGATTGCGGTGGTCGGCAACGAGGGCGTGGTCGGCATCTCGCTGTTCATGG
>JBIJAP010000161.1:0-7578 GCA_044345715.1 Rubrivivax sp. | reverse complement strand
GCTGTCGGTGCACGGCTTTGTGCGCAGCGTCAACCTCACGCCAGCCGAAACGCGGGTGCTGGAGCTGCTGTGCAGCGGCGTGCGGCCCACGGCCATCGCGCGGCAGCAGAACGTGGCCGTCAGCACCGTGCGCACGCAGATCGGCAGCATCCGCGCCAAGACGGGCGCCGCCAGCATCAGCGAGCTCGTGCGCCAGGTGGCGGTGCTGCCGCCGCTGGTGGGCGCGCTGCGAGGCGCGTTCGTCATGGGGGCCCGCTAACATCCGGCGGCCGCGGCATCGGCGCCCGGCGCCCTTTGCCGCGACCGCCGCGACTGCCGTGATGCCCCACCCTCTGACGTCTGATCGCGCCCCGCCGGACGTGCCTGCCGCCGACATCCCGCCGGGCATCCCGATGACGCCCTCGCTGCGCCGCTTGGCGGCGCGCGGCATCGTGCGGCGCTACCGACGCGGCACGCAGTTCATCACCGAAGGTGACCACGGCGAGACCTTGTTCATCGTGCTCGAAGGCCGGCTGAAGGCTTTCAGCGAAGACACCGACGGCCGCGAGGTGCGCTACGCCGAGTACGGCCCCGGCGACTACGTCGGCGAGATGAGCCTGGACGGCGGCCCGCGAGCCGCCAGCGTGGCCACGCTGGCGCCTAGCCGGCTGGCGATGGTGACGCGGGCCACGCTGCACGCGCACCTGGCGGCCGAGCCCGAGTTCGCGTTCGAGCTGCTGTCGAAGGTGATCCGCCGCGCGCGTGCCGCCACGGTAGGCCTGCGCGAGATTGCCTTCAACGATGTCTACGGCCGCCTCAAGCGCCGAATCGACGATGCGGCCATGCCGGCCGACGGCGCCCGGCGCGTGGCCGAGCCGCCGTCGCACGCCACGCTGGCGGCCTCGATCGGCTGCACGCGCTCGATGGTCAGCCGCGTGCTGAAGGACCTCGAGCGCGGCGGCTGGCTGGCCGTGGAGCCCGGCGGCGGCTGGTGGCTGCCGCGCGAGCTACCGGCCAAGTGGTGAGCCGGCACCTGACGCCGGCCTCAGCGCCGACGCAGCAGACCTGCCCCTGACAAGGGATCGGCCGGCACGGCCCGACGGCCGCGGCGTGGGGGAGGCGCTGGCTCGGGCACAGGTTTGCCGTCGGCCAGCAGCGCCGCGGCCTGAGGCGCCGCGAAGCTGGAGCCGCTGACCCGCAGCCGCGCGCCGCTGCGCGTACCCGGCACATTCAGGCCGGGGTCGGTGCGCGAAAAGTCCACCGGCATCAGCGCGTCCGGGCCCGCGCGCGCCTGCTCGCCCTGGCCGGCACTAGGGCCGGCCGCGCTGTGCGGCGTGACGACGCGTTCACGGTCGAAGGCCGCGCCAATGACGCGCATGCCTTGGCGGGCCGGCAAGGTGGCAAGGCCGTTGATCGAACCCAGACGCTGGATGTGAGAGCGGGGTGGTGCCGGATCGAGTTCCAGCGGCAAGGAGGCCCTTAGGGGGTCGTAGTGACCGTCCTCGTCGACAAAGTGCGCCTGGCGGCCGCGCGGCAGCGCCGTCGCGTTGGTCTGCGATCGGCTGATCCATAGGTGTATGGGCTCGGTCGTCGCCGCATCGGTCTGCACGCCGATCTGCCAGCGGCCGGCGGGGGCCACGGCGTGTGGGCCGAGCGGGCGTGTCGGTTGGATGCACACCAGTCCCAGCGCGGCATCGTCGCTCGCAGCGCCAGTGGCGGGGGCGGCCAGCACCAGCGTGGCGGCTGCGAGGTTGGGCGCAGCCTCAACTTGCTCAGGCCCGAGTCCGACCGCCTGCCCGATGCGCGCCGTGGCCTGGCTGCCGTCGGGCGCAGTCAACCAGACGCTGAGGCCGCTGCCGCCGGCCGGCAGCCTCAGCGTGACGAAGCTTACCGCCTCGTCGTCGGGTTGCACCTCGAACACCACCGAGGCCCGGCCGCCGGCGGCGAGAGGATCGAACTGCGCATGGCGCAACTCGTCGCGGCTGTTGCCGACCGCCACCACCACGTCGAGCGTCACGTCTAGCTCGCGCAGGGCCTTTGCGCGCTCGGCAATGCCGCATTCCACGAGCGAGCGGCCGTCGTGAGTGGTGCGGCTGGTGCCGTCGCTGACGGTGACGACGATGCGTCTCGTGGACTTGCCGCGACAGGCGATGACGGCGTCAATGCCGTCGAGCACATAGCGTTCCAGTGCGGCGCTGCTGCAGTCCTGCACCGAATCACGCGGGATCTGCACGAACACCACGTCGGCCTGTTGCGCCGCGCCCGCTGTGGCGGGCGCCACCCGGGCACCCGGCGGCGGCAGGTCGACCATTGCGCCCAGCACCGCGGCGCCGTGCGTGAAGCCATGGCGCAGCGCGTCGTAGCCCAGAGCCTCGTAGCAGCGCGCTTCGTCGACGACGCCGAGCCCGGGCACGGTGTGGCGGGCCATTACGTCGTCGAGCAGCTCGCGCGTCAGCAGCGTGCCGTAACCGGGCTCGCGCGGTGCGGCGGCGCCGGGCCACGAGAGGCCGGCGGTGCTGTCATCCTGATCCCACAATGCGAGCACGCGTGTTCCCGGTGCGCCAGCCGCCGCCGTGACGTGGCTGCGCAGCAGGGCGTGGGCAAACGGGCAGCCGTGGTCGATGACGCCCAGCAGCACCTCGCCGGCCGATGCGGGCCACGCCTGCTTCTGCGCCGAGGTGGGGCGCGGCTGTTGGGGAAGCGGCCTCAATGGCAGGACCGGCAGCGCCAGGCGCAGGCGGTGCGGCTTGGCCTCGGGCTGCGCCAGCCATTGCTGCAAGCTTGCCGTCGTCCACGCCGCGCCCCGGCAGGTGGGCAGGCCCGGGTGGGGGTCGTCGACCACCAGCGGCCAGGCCGGGGGCAAGTCCTGCCCGGGTCGGCGCAGCAGGGCCAGGCCGGTGGCATCGGCCCACACCAGCATCGGGTCGATGCCGGGGCGGTCGGCGCGCGCCCCCAGGGCGCCTGGCCGCAAGGCAAAGGCCTGCATTGCCGCGGCCCTCAGGCGAAGCCGAGGCTGAGCTCGACGATTTCGCCGCAGGCGCGCTCCCACAGCTCGCCGATGAGCCCGTTGCCCGGCAAGGCGGAGAGATCGATGTCCGCCCCTGTGCGGTAGTAGGGCGGCCGCACCTGGGGGTCGGCCGGCTCGCCGCTGAAGAGCTTCTGGGTCGACGGGTCGAACTCCTGGTCGGCCGGCACCTGGCGGCCGTCGAAGCTGGCGCTGGGCACCGAGGCAGCAGCGCCTGCGCGATGCGCCATGTAGCGGCCGATGACGGTGCCGAGCAGGCGGCCGGCGAGGTTGTCTACCGGGAAGTGCACACCCGCGACCACCCGGTTCATCGAGATGCGTTCAACCAGGCGCGTGAACTGCAGGTTCAGCGCACGGCGGCCAAGGTCGGCAGAGTCGGTGCAGTTCAGCAGCGCGCGCAGCACCTCGTACACCACGTAGGCCTGCGTGCAATGGCCGCTGGGCAGTGCGCCATGGCCCGGCGTGGTGATCATCGGCTGCACCTGCGGCGAGTAGTCGAGTGGCCGCCAGCAGGCTAGATCGTGCTTGAAGCGCATCTGCACGAACACCGACAGCTCGATCGCGGCCTCCAGCACCTCGCGCGTGCGGCGCATGCGCTCGGTGTGGATCGGCACGAGTGAGCCCCAGAAGGCGAACTGGTCGTGCAGCTGCGTCAGGATCTCGGGCTGGCGCTCCTCGCGCAGCTGCGCCCAGCCGAGCACGAGGTCGATCTGGCCGCGTTGGGGCGGCTTCGCGTCGGGGCTGCCGGCGAACACGGCCATCGGCGGGGCGATCAGCGTCGCCAGCGCATGTGCTGCACCGTCCGCATCGCGCACGAGCATGCAGGTGCCGTGGCTGCCAACGGCCTCGTCGGCCAGCAGCTCGACGAAGTCCAGCGGCCGCAGCAGCTCTTGCGTGATGAGGTAGCTGCGCACCCAGGGTTCCCAGCGGAACAAGCGTTGCGGGTCGGCGTTCATCGGCGCCAGGGCCCAGCGCACCGCCACGGGATCGAGGTCGATGGCCGCCGCGCGGTGGCGGGTCAGGGCGGTGGCCTGCAGCGGCGAGTGCGGGTTGCTGACCGGTCCTCCGACCGGGCCGCCCACGGGTCCTCCTACCGGCCCGCCCACGGGTCCGCCTACCGGCCCGCCGACGGGCCCACCCAGACTCTCTGCCATCTTTGCCTCCTGCCCGCTTGCCGCGGAAATGGTGTGGTTCAGCCCAAGGGCGCGCCCGCGGTGGCGAGCGCGCGTGCGAAACGTTCGCGCGCGGCCTCGCCGCCAGCGGGCGCGTTGCCCAGGTAGTCGCGGATCGTGAAGCCCGGCTCCAGGACCAGCAGCCGCTGCATCGTCTGGCGGCCGGCCGCCACATCGCCACTCTCGACCTGGCCCAAGGCCAGCGCGCGCAGCGTGGGCGGGTGATGCCGGTTGGCCCTCAGCGCCCGCTCGGCGAGTGCAATGCCGCGGGGATACTCGCCTGCAATGATCGCCGCGGCGCCGCACAGCGCATCGAAGTAGTGGCGTTGCGGATCGAGCGGCGACAGCGACAGCGCTGTCTCGGCGTGGCGCCAAGCCTGTACTCCTTCGCCGCGGAAACCGTGCACCACGCTGCGGTAAAGCCAGGCCAAGGCTTCGTTCGGGCCGCAGGCCAGGGCTCGTTCGAGCGTGGTCTCGGCAGCGGCCAGGTCGCGCAACAGGTGGCATTCGACGAAGCCCTGCGTTGCCAGGGCCAGTGCGTTGTCGGGTGCGGCCTGCAGCGCCACGCGGGTGTGCGACAGCGCCTGCGCCGCGTCTTCGCGGGGTGTCGGCGAGAGCAGTCTCGTCGTGCGCAGCACCCACCATTGCGACAGCCAGGTGCGCGGCATGGCCTGCAGCGGGTGGCGCTCGACCAGCGTCTCGAGCACCGGGCGCGCGCGTTCGAAGTCGCTGATGGCGGTGCGGTGCATCAGCTGCAGGCCCGCCAGGTGCAGCGAGTACGACTGCAGCGAAGGCAGCGAGTGCGTTCCCGTGCGCTTGACCTGTAGCGAGGCCACTGCCGCCATCAGCGCCATCGCGACCTCGGCGGTGTAGTCGTCATCGGGCTCGAGAAGCAGGTCGGGGTCGAGCGTGTCGGTGCGCGACCACATGACTGTGTCGCCCGGGGATTCGACCAGTTCGACGGTCAGGCGCCAGCGCGCATCGCGCAGGCGCGACAGCGAGCCCGTGACGAGGTAGCGCACCTCCAGCCGTGCCGCCAGCTCGCTGGCCATAAGGCCGCGTGAAGCCAGCGCGTTAGCCGATCCGCGGGCGATCACGCGCACCAGCGGGTTGCGGGCCAGCCGCAGGCTCAGGTTGTCGGCCACCAGGTGGCCGGCGCTGAGCTCGTCGCCCTGGAGCCCGCGCACCTGCAGCGGCATTACCGCCATGCGCGGCAGCTGGGCGTCATGCGAGGGCGTGTGCGTCTCGGAGCGCGTCGTCGCTGTCGTAGCAGCGCTGTCCAGCACCGAGGTGACCCGGTGCAGCCGAAAGCAATGCAAAGCGCTGTCGAGATGCTTGACGAACAGCGCGCCAAGGTCCTCGGAGTGCACGTCGATGCCGTCAAGCAACTGATCGCGTGCCTGCACGGTGGCGATGGTCTCACCCGGAGCGGCCAGCGCGGCCACGCGGGCGGCGACATTGACACCGGGGCCGTAGATGTCGAGCCCGTCGACCACCACCTCGGCCACATGCAGCCCGGCGCGCAGCCGCGGGCAGGCGTCCGCGGGCATCGACCGGGCCACCAGGCTCATGCGCTCGTGCAGCCAGAACGCCGCCTGGGCCGCCACGGGGGCGTCGTTGAATTCCAGCAACAGGCCGTCTCCCAGGCTCTTCACCAGCCGCCCGCCGCCCGTGGGCAGCAGGAGCTGGCGCACGTCGTCGACAAAGCGCCGCCAGCAGCGGATGAATGCCGATTCGTGGGCCTGCATCAGGCGCACCGACTCGACGACGTCGACGATGAGGACCGCCCGCCACAGGCGCGGCAGTTCTATCGCTTCGTCGGCTCCCCCCGCTGGCTCTTGACCGATCATTCCGTGGTTTGCTCGCCCCTGGATGGGCGGCGTCCCCATTTTGGTGGACGCACGGAGACGTTTTCAAGAATCGCTTCAGCCGGCCTGTAGCGCCCCAAACCGCCGATCGGGCTTCGGCGCCTTCTGGAACACCGGCGTCAGCTGCGGCAGGCGCGCTTCGATATCGGCGATGCGGCGCTCGCCGGCCGGGTGCGTGGACAGCCACGGCGCCTGCTTGCCGCCCGACAGGCGCGTCATCTTCTGCCACAGCGTCACGCCGGCCTTGGGGTCGTAGCCGGCTTGCGCGGCGACGATGAGGCCCAGCGCGTCGGCTTGGGATTCGTCGTCGCGGCTGAACTTCAGGCCCAGCAGCTGGCTGGCGCCGGCCGCCGCGGCGTCGCCCAGGCTGCCCAGGCCCAGCAGCGCCGCGCCGCCGCGCAGCAGCAGCTCCGCGCCGCCGGCCTTGACCATGCGCTCGCGCGCGTGCTCAAGCAGCGCGTGGGCGATCTCGTGGCCCATGATCATGGCCACCTCGTCGTCGTCGAGCTTCAGCTTGACGAGGATGCCTGTGTAGAACGCTATCTTGCCGCCCGGCATGCAGAAGGCGTTGATCTGGTCGCTGCCGAGCAGGTTGACCTCCCAGCGCCACTCACGCGCGCGGTCGTTGCAGGCCGGCGTGAACGGCACCATGCGCGCGGCGACGTAGCGCAGGCGTTCGAGCTGCGGCCCTCCGGTGGCCAGCGCGCGCGCCTTGCGCGCCTCGTTCAGCATCTGCGCGTACTGCTGCTGTGCCATGTTCTCGACATAACTGGCCGGCGCCAGCGAGGCCGCGCGCGAACGCCGGCACTCCGGGATCTGGGCCAGCGCCGGCGCCGCGGCCCCGGCCAGCAGCAGGCCGGTGAACAGGCGTCGGCCGTGCGCGCCATGCGCGGCACTCGTGGGGGTCGCGGCAGTCGTGGCAGTCGGGTGGCAACTGCAGCCGAAGGGGGAGGCGAATCCGAACATAGGTTCATCGTACGCCGCAGCCGTTCAACCCCGGGCGCCTGCAGGGTGCTGGCGCGGCCGGTGCGGGTCGCGGCTCAGGTCGCGCTCATGCGAGCGTCGGGCACGTCGCGCAGTTCGGGCATCGAGCCGATGTCCAGCTTGGGGCAAGCAATCTCGCCGGCTGTGATCGGCAGCGCGACGTCGTCTACGCCGAACTCTGGCGCGAGCTGCCCGAGCCGCTCTGATCGGCGCCTTCGGGCGTGTCTGCGGCGGCCACCGGCGCGTCGAGCGCGTTCACCTCGCGCCGCAGCCACTGCAGCATCACCAGCGCCGGTGCCGCCAGCACCGTGCTGAGCAAGAAGAACGCCGGCCAGCCGATGCTCTCGGCCAGCACGCCCGCCAGCGGTCCCACCCAGACGCGGCCCACGCTGGCAAAAGCGCTCAGCAGCGCGTACTGCGTGGCCGTGAAGCGCTGGTTGCACAGGCTCATCAAGAAGGCCACGAAGGCGGCCGTGCCCATGCCGCCGCTGATGTTCTCGAAGGCCACCACCATCAGCAGCCCGCCGTCCACCGGCGTGGGCGTGGCCAG
>JBIJAP010000160.1:0-7586 GCA_044345715.1 Rubrivivax sp. | reverse complement strand
GGCGCCGCACACGTCGCGCAGCACGATGCGGAACCGGTTGCCCTGCAGATCGCCGGGGCGCAGCTTCTTCACGTGGCGGCTCTGGTTCAGCACCTTGAACTCCGGGTGCTGAAGCGCCGTCAGGTCGGGCGTCTGGCCCTTCGGCAGGTAGATGCTGAACCACTGGCGGGTGAGGGCGTAGCGGTCCTTGAGGCCGGCATAGCCCACGTCCCTGTCGTGCACGCCGGCCGCCGCGGCCAGCTGCTGGGCGACGAAGGCGGTGTTGGCACCGTTCTTCTCGATGTCGAGCCAGATGTGTTCGCCCTCGCCGGAGGGCCGCTGCAGCGGCAGCTCGGTGACGATGAAGTCCTCGTTGAGGCGCTTCAGCGTGGCGCAGGCGCCGCTGGCCGGATAGGCCGTGGGCCAGGGCGGCAAGGTCGTGTACTGGGCGGTGGTCATGGGCCGTTTTCTGGCAACGACTGTAGAGGGGGACGCACGGTCCGGCCGACCCAGGGACGTCCAGACTGGCGCTTTTTCCCGCTTCGCCAGACACTCGGCCCCGCCCGTGTTCAAGCCCGGGTGCCTCAGCAGTTGCAGCCCTTCAACCCATCGATACCCAAAGAAGAGGAGTCTCCCCATGCAGCTCAAGCCCACGACCGGCCCTTACCTGCTGATGGCAGGCGGCGGCGCCGTGCTCATCCTCGCCCTGATCAGCTTTAAGCTGCCGATGTTCGCCGCTGCCGCGGCCCTCATCGGCCTGGGCTTGTGGAGTCTGCGCAAGTTCGAGACCCGCTGGCTGAGCGGCCCCTATCTGCTTTGGGCGGCCGGTGGCCTGCTGCTGATCGCGGGGCTCATCGGTTTCAAGCTGCCGATGCTCGTGGCGGGCGCAGCCCTCATCGGCCTGGGCGTGTGGACGCTTCGCATCGTCGCGGTGCCGGCGACCTTGGGCCCCTACCTGCTGTGGGCCGGCGCCGCCGCACTGCTGGCGGCGGGTTATGGAAGCGGCACGGCCTTCCTGATGTTCGTTGCTGCGGCGTTTGCCGGTCTCGGCGGGTACGCGTGGATGCACGAGCAGGAGCGCCGCTGATCGGCGCTGAGATTGATGGTGGTTCGCAGGGTGGCCGACGGCTTGTCACCCAACCGTTGACTGCGCATCGTATTCAACTCAGAAAGCAAGTCGATAATCCGAGGTATTCGACTCAGGTCGGCCTCATTGAATGACAGCTCGCCCGCCCGTCTACCTTTGGCAGCACCCGGACTGGCCGGATCTTCGGCATGACCCAGCTCGTGTCGGCGAGGCCTTGGGCAAGGCGCGCCGCGTGCAGGGCGTGGTCGAGGGCAAGCTCGCCATTCTGGGCTTCGAACAGCGCGTGGTGCTGGCGGCAGAGGCCTGGAGCCAGGAAGCGCTGGCGACATCGGCCATCGAGGGCGAGCGCCTGGACCTGGCCGCTGTGCGCAGTTCGGTCGCGCGGCGGCTGGGCGTGGGCAAGCAGGATGGCCCCCAAGCGACGCGCAGCGTGGAAGGCCTGCTCGACATCATGGACGACGCGGTCCAGCGCTGCCACGACCCGCTGACGCACGATCGCCTGCATGCCTGGCACGCGGCGCTCTTTCCCACCGGCTACTCCGGCATAACGAAGATCCGCGTCGGTGGCTACCGCGAACACGGTGAGCCGATGCAGATCGTCAGTGGCCGGGTGGGGCGAGAGAAAGTGCACCACCGTCGAGCCGGGTGCCTGGCGAGATGGACCGTTTCCTTCGGTGGTTCAATGCCGACAGCGAACCCGACACCCTGGTCCGGGCTGCGCTTGCGCATCTGTGGTTCGAGACCATCCACCCGTTCGAGGACGGCAACGGCCGCCTCGGGCGCGTACTGGTCGATCTACTGTTGGCCCGCGACAGCGGCGAAGCCAGCCGCCTTTTCCGTACATCCCAGCGTCTGCTCGATCGTCGCCGTGACTACTACGCAAACCTGGAGCGCGCGCAGCATAGCGGCCCTGACGTGACCGATTGGGTGTGCTGGTTCATTGAGCAGATGCAAGCGGCCTGCGAAGAGGCGTCGACCGTGGTGGACCACACGCTCATCAAGCTCCGCTTCTGGTTGGACCACGGCAACCAGACGCTGAATGAGCGGCAGCGCAAGGTGATGAACCTGCTGCTGGATGCCGGGCCCGGTGGTTTCGACGGCGGCATGAGCACGCAGAAGTACGAGCACATCACGGGCGCCTCACGTGCGACGGCGTCGCGCGAACTCATCGACCTCGAGGCGAAGGGCCTGCTCCAGCAAGTGGGCGGTGGCCGCTCGACGCGCTACTACGTCAGGCTGCCTGGGTGGGTGCCGGCGTCGACGTAGCCTTGGAGGCAGACCCACTACCTTGCGGACAGAGCCCTCCCTTTGCGGGTAGGACTTGGCAGCCTGTTGGCACAGGCGTGCATCATGCAGCCGCCCCGTGCTTGCGCCAAAGGCACCACATCCAACTACCCCAAAAAGCAAAAAAGCCAGCAAGCGCGAACCTGCTGACTTTTGCTTTTTCGTGGCTCCTCGACCTGGGCTCGAACCAGGGACCTACGGATTAACAGTCCGGCGCTCTACCGACTGAGCTATCGAGGAATACAGCCCACGAGTATAGCCAAGTTTTCGGCCGCCCTCAGCCTCAGAGCGTGACGTTCAGCGCTACCCGCCACGTGCGCGGGGCCAGCGGGTACAGGTAGGCGTGGCCGAACTGGTAGGGCGCTTCCTTCCATGCCCGCGTATCGGCCACGTTGTCCACGCCGGCACGCCACACCCAGCGCGTGCCCTGCACGGTGTGGGCGTAGCGCAGGCCCAGGTCCAGGCGCGTCCAGCCGTCGGTGGCCACGGTGTTGTCGGACAGCACCTCGCGCCCGCTCTCGTGGCTGGCAAAGGCCAAGAGCGCCAGGCCAGGGGCGGCTGCCAGGTTCCATGCCGCCTGCAGCTTCAGGCTGCGATCGGGCACGTTGGTGGGCTTCAGGCCGTTGCGGGCGGCGTCGGCCGAGCCTTCGCGCCGGGCCTTCAGCAGCAGGGCGCTGCCGCGCAGGTTGATGGCGCCGGCGCGCCATTCGGCCTCGGCCTCCAGGCCGCTGTGGCGGGCGGCGCCGTCGGCGCGGCGGGTGCAGGGGTCGGCGTCGCTGCAGCTCTCGCTCGGCAAGCCGGTCGAGGCCTGGATGTCGCTCCACAAGGGCCGGTCGATGTCGAACCAAGCCAGCTGCCAGCTCAGGGCCTCGCTGCGGTGCTTCACGCCCGCCTCGATCTGCCGGCTTTTCAGCGCCGGCAAGGCCTGGTTGGCGTTGGTGTAGCGCCGGCGGTTCGGGGCCACTTCCGAATCGATGCCCTGGCCCCAGCTCACGTAGCCCATCAAGGCCGGTGTGGCCTGCCACGCCAGCGCCAGCCACGGCGTCGTGAAGGCCTGCGGGTACGCGGTGGCGCGGCTGCCGTCGGTGCGCACGCTCTCGCGCTCCAGTCGCGTGTGGCGCGCGCCGGCCCAGAGCTGCCACTGCGGCGCCAGCGTGATGGCGTTCTGCAGGCGCAGCTCGGTGCTCTGCTCGTCGCGGTTGGTGTTCTCGTCGGTCAGCGTCGGCTCGGCAGGCACGGTGGCTGTTCCGTCGACGCGGCCCACGCCCGCGTAGTTGAAGGCCTGGCGGTTGAAGCGCGCCTCGAAGCGCGTGCTCAGCACCCCCAGGCTCCAGCGGTGCTGCAGACCGGCCACGGTGTGGCGGCCCGACAGCGCCACGTCGACGGCGGTGGTGGTGCGGCGCTCGCCTTCGCTGCGGAAGTCGTAGAAGTCGAACGTGCCGTCGCTGCAGTAGACGTTGTAGTTGCCCTCGGCATCGCAGCCGTAGGGGAAGGCGATGCGGTCCTCGGTGTCCAGCTGCTGCCGCATCGCGTGGGCCGTGAACTGCATCGCCGCGCCAATGCCCTGCGTGTAGCGCAGCGAGCCCGTGCGCCCGGCAAACACCACCGGCAGCGTCCACGGCTGGTTGTTCAGGTTCAGCGTCGGGTCGATGCTGTCGGGCGCGGGCAGGCGGCTGCCCAGCAGGCTGAAGCCCGGCGTGCTGGGTTGGCTCTGGCGGTTGCTCTCGAGCTCCACTTCCAGCAGGCCCCCGCCGCCCAGTTGCCATTCGGCCGCCGCGGCCAGCAGGTGGGCGCGGCCGCGGCTGTTTTGCGTGGCCGGGTCCAGCCGCGTGGTGTTGGCATTGAGGCGCCAGCCGAAGCCGCCGTGGCGGCGGCTCAGGTCGGCGTCGAGTGCCAGCGTGCCGGGCTCCGTCCACTCGATGCTGCCGCTGCTCAGCGGCTTCGAGGTGGGGCGCTTCACCAGCAGGTTCAGCAGCCCGCCGGGCGCGCTGGTGCCGGCCTGTATGCCACTGGCGCCCTTGAGCAACTCAAGCCCTGATTTGTTGCCCGTGGGCAGCACGGTCTCGGCGTTCACCGGCAGGCCGTCGCGCCGGAAGTTGAAGCGGTTGTCGAGCGTGAAGCCGCGCACCGCCACCTGGCCCCAATAGCCCGGCGCGTTGTAGGCGTCGGTGATGCCGGCATCGAGCCGCGTGATGTCGGCCAGGCTCGAGATGCCGGCGTCCTGCAGCTGCCCCGTGCCGATGACGGTGGCCGAGAAGGGCGAGCGCGCCAGTGGCACGTCGCCGAAGCCGGCCACGCTGGCGCTGTTGCTGGCGCTGCTGCCGGTGATGGTGATGGTCTGCGTGGGCTGCGAAAGTGCGGCCGTGCAAGCCAGTGCCGCTGCGGCGGCGAGGGTCGTGATCTTGAAGATGCTCATCGTGTTTCTCAGCCAGCCTCGCACGAGGGCAGGTTGGCCAACACATCGGGCGCACGGAGGTGTGCACCGTTGGAGCCTGCTTCCCTGCGCGAGGATTACCTCAATCAGGTTCAAAGGGACTTTCTCAGTCGGCCCCGGCCGGTTTCCCGGCCGGGGACAACACCCCTAGCGGATGGCTGCAAACGCTGCAGCCGGGCGGGAGTCTATGCGATGGCCGGCGTGGCCCTTTCGACGCGACCCCGCGTCGTCAACTCGTCAGTCGAAAACAGGCGATTCGACGCCCAGAACCTTGTGCAGTTTCGGGCTTGTGGTGGTGTACTGCAGCAGCACGCGCTTGTCCGGAAAGACGATCGGGCTCGCGCCGAAGGCGGCCAGCGCGGCCTCGTGGAAGCCCGAGAGGATGAGCTTCTTCTTGCCCGGGTAGGTGTTGATGTCGCCCACGGCAAAGATGCCCGGCGTGCTGGTCTCGAACTTCTCGGTATCGACCGTGATCTGCTTGCGATCGAGGTTCAGGCCCCACTCGGCGATGGGGCCGAGCTTCGGGCTCAGGCCGAAGAACACCAGCAGCATGTCCAGCGGCATCGTGCGCGTGACGCCGTCGCCGCCCGTGACCTTGATCTGCGTCAGGCGGCCCGCGGCTTCTTCGAAGCCCGTCACCTGGCCCACCACGAACTGCATCTCGTAGGCGTCGCACAGCTCGCGCATCTTGGCCACGCTGGCGGGCGCGGCCTTGAAGCCATCACGCCGGTGGATGAGGATGACGCTCTCGGCCTTGTTCGGGCCCTCTTGTACGAAGTTCAGCGCCCAGTCGAGCGCCGAGTCACCGCCACCGACGATGACGAGGTTCTTGCCCGCGAACTGGGCCGGGTTCTTGACGCGGTAGAACAGCTGCGAGTCGTGGAACTGCTCCAGGCCATCGACCTTCAGCGTGCGCGGCTGGAAGCTGCCCACGCCACCGGCGATGAACACCGTCTTGGTGAGGAACTGCGAGCCCTTGCTGGTGGCCACGAAGAAGCGGCCGTCGTCCTGCTTGCGCACCTCGGTCACTTCCTGGCCCAGGTGGAAGGTGGCGCCGAAGGGCTCGATCTGCTTGAGCAGGTTGTCGGTGAGCTCCTTGCCGGTGCACACCGGCACAGCCGGGATGTCGTAGATCGGCTTGTCGGGGTACAGCTCGATGCACTGGCCGCCGGGGTAGGCCAGGCTGTCGATGATGTGGGCCTTTATCTCGAGCAGGCCGAGTTCGAAAACCTGGAACAGGCCCACGGGGCCGGCGCCGACGATGACGGCGTCGGTCTGGATGGGTTCAGTGCTCATGGGGGTTCCGCGCGGCGGGGCGCGGGCAGGAAAAGGCGGGTTCTAGCGTTTCAGCTCGGGCAGCTTGCCGGTGCGGTCTTTCCACTCGTCGGCGTCGGGCAGCGGAGCCTTGCGCTTGGTGATGCTGGGCCACTTGCGCGAGAGCTCGACGTTGAGCTTGATGAAGGCCAGCTGCTCGGTCGGCACGTCTTCCTCGGGCAGGATGGCGTTCACCGGGCACTCGGGAATGCACACCGCGCAGTCGATGCACTCGTCGGGGTCGATGACGAGCATGTTCGGCCCTTCGCGGAAGCAGTCCACGGGGCAGACATCGACGCAGTCGGTGTACTTGCAACGGATGCACGATTCGAGGACGACGTGGGTCATGGAGCGGCTCGTTGATGAACAGGCGCTGCGCAGGCCCGGCACGACGCTGCCGGCTGCTGCGAGCGGCCTTGATTCTAGGCGGCGAGGGCGGCCCGCGCGGCTTGCGCTGCATCAGCTTCGGCCCGGGGCTGCGGCGCGGCAGCCACGGCGCGGGCGGCCACGCCCACCGTCACAACCGCCGGCCGGCCGGCGTGCAGCACCGAGGCCGCGGCCAGGCCTTCGAGGCGGTGATCGCTGGCCACGGCGTCGGCGCAGCCGGCGCGCGACACCACGCAGACCGGCGTGTCGCCGGCCCAGCCGCTGGCCTGCAGCTGGCGCGCCAGCGTGCCCAGCTGCCGGCCGGCCATGTAGAACACCTCGGTGTCGGCATGGCGCGCGCCAGCGTGCAGGCCGGCGTCGGCCGTCATGGCCGTGCTCAGGCTCACACTGCGGCCGTGGCCGCGGCGCGTGAGCGGGCGGCGCGTGTGTGCGGCGGCGGCCAGCGCGGCGGTGACACCGGGCACCACCTCGCTGTCGATGCCGGCGGCGGCCAGGGCCGCGAGTTCTTCTTCCAGCCGGCCGAACACGCTGGGGTCGCCACCCTTCAGCCGCACCACGACGCGGTGGCGCCGCGCCATCGTCACCAGTAGTGCTTCGATGGCAGCCTGCCCGGTGGCGCAACCGAAGCCGCGCTTCCCGACATCGATCCAGCGCGCCCGCGGCGCGTGTTCGCGCAGCGCGGGGTCGGTGAGGGCGTCGAACAGCACCACCTCGGCCTCGGCCAGGCGAGCCGCGCCGCGCAGCGTGATGAGGTCGGCCGCGCCGGGACCGGCGCCGATGAAGACGACTCGTCCGGGCGTCGCGCGTTCGGCCATCACGCGGCCTCCGCAACGGCGGCCTGAACCAACAGCGCGCCGCTGGTGCGGTGGCTGGCGGGGTCGACGACGATGAGCGCGCCGCCGACGCGGCTGTGGGCATAGGGCAGCAGCGGCAGCGGCTGCTGCAGCTCGAACTCGACCTCGCCGATGTCGTTGACTTGCAGCTGTGCCGCCTCGTCGCGGGCCAGCGTGTGGATGTCGAGCCGGTGGTGCACCGCGCGCAGCCGCGCCTGCACCCAGCGGTGGCCGTGGCGCAGCAGGTAGCGGCGGCCGGGCACGGCCG
>JBIJAP010000006.1:0-23941 GCA_044345715.1 Rubrivivax sp. | reverse complement strand
ATCCGCCGCGTCACCGACATCATGTCGGAGATCAGCGCCGCCAGCGCCGAGCAGAGCCAGGGCGTGGGCCAGGTCAGCGACTCGGTCAGCCAGATGGACAAGGTGACGCAGCAGAACGCCGCGCTCGTCGAAGAGAGCGCCGCCGCCGCCGACAGCCTGCGCCAGCAGGCCGAGGCGCTGGTGCAGGCGGTGGCGGTGTTCAGGCTGGCCCACGGCGAAGCCGCCAGGAGCACGCCGCCGCGTGCGCTGGCGCGCCCGGCCAAGCCGGCACCGGCCACCCGCGCCGCACCGGCGAAGCCGCAGTCAGCGGCGCCGCGCACACAGCCTGCCGCGGCCCCTGTGGCCGACGAGGCCTGGGCGTCGTTCTGACGCGGGCTTTGCCCGCTCAGCTCTTCTCGCGCGTCAGCCGCTCGGCGAACGAGATGCCGATCGCCGAGAGCACGAAGGTGAAGTGGATCACCGCGATCATCGTGACGATCTGGATGTTCTCCAGGCTCAGATCGCTGCTGAGGTAGGTCTTCAGCGCGTGCACGCCCGAGATGGAGATGATCGCGAAAGCCAGCTTCAGCTTCAGGTTGTAGGTGTTGACGTGATCCAGCCAGTCGGGCTTCTTCATGTCTTTCGCGTCGAAGTGGCCGGTCGTCACGAACAGCGAGACGCCGGCCAGCGCCACCACCCAGACCAGCTGCGCCACCATCGTCATGTCGACGAGCTCGAGCACCTTGATGATGAGATCGATCTTCTCCATCTGCCCGAACAGCAGCGTGTGGAAGAGCTTGTAGGTCTCGATCGCGAACTTGCCGAGGATGCCGAGGATGATCGCCACCAGCCCGACATAGAAGAACAGCATCGTGAAACGCATGCCGTAGAGCAGCGAGCCGACGCTGGAGAGGATCTTTTCCATCTGGTTCCGAAGTGGGTTTTGCGGAGCGAGCTTGCGGCCGGTGCTTCACAGCCCTGCCGATACTGCCGTTACTGCCGTTCCTGCGATTCGCCCCGAGGTTTGCCGACCAGAATACCACCGGGCCCTTCGCTGCCAAGCGACGCCATGCCACGCGGCCTTCCCATAATCCGCCACCCGCTGCCCCAGGAACACCCATGACGCACCCGTATGCCAGCTCGCTGAAGACCTTCACCACCGCCTCCGGCAAGACCGGCCAGTTCTGGTCGCTGCCCTCGTTGGCACGCAGGTTCCCGGGCGTGAACCGGCTGCCGGTGAGCATCCGCATCGTGCTGGAAAGCGTGCTGCGCAACTGCGACGGCAAGAAAGTGACGAAGGAGCACGTGCAGCAGCTGGCGCAGTGGGCCGCCACCGCCGAACGCACGGATGAGATCCCGTTCGTCGTGGCGCGCGTGGTGCTGCAAGACTTCACCGGCGTGCCGCTCTTGGCCGACCTGGCCGCCATGCGCAACGTGGCCGCGCGCCTGGGGCGCGATCCCAAGCGCATCGAGCCGCTGGTGCCGGTGGACCTGGTGGTGGACCACTCGGTGATGATCGACCACTTCGGCAGCAAGAAGGCGCTCGACCTGAACATGAAGTTGGAGTTCCAGCGCAACCTGGAGCGCTACCAGTTCATGAAGTGGGGCATGGACGCCTTCGACACCTTTGGCGTCGTGCCGCCGGGCTTCGGCATCGTGCACCAGGTCAACCTCGAGTACCTGGCGCGTGGTGTGCACAAGACGAAGGAGAAGGTCTACTACCCCGACAGCCTGGTCGGCACCGACAGCCACACCACCATGATCAACGGCATCGGCGTCTTGGGCTGGGGCGTGGGCGGCATCGAGGCCGAGGCCGGCATGCTGGGCCAGCCGGTGTACTTCCTGACGCCCGATGTGGTGGGCTTCGAGCTCACCGGCCAGCTGCGCGAGGGCGTCACCGCCACCGACCTGGTGCTCACCGTGACTGAGATCCTGCGCAAGGAGAAGGTGGTCGGCAAGTTCGTCGAGTTCTGCGGCGAAGGCACGCGCACGCTCAGCCTGCCCGACCGCGCCACGATCGCCAACATGGCGCCCGAGTACGGCGCGACGATGGGCTTCTTCCCTGTGGACGAGAAGACCATCGACTACTTCGTCGGCACCGGCCGCACCAAGGCCGAGATCGAGGCCTTCGAGGCCTACTTCAAGGCGCAGAAGATGTTCGGCGTGCCGCTGGCCAAGGACATCGACTACACCCGGCTCGTGAAGCTCGACCTGGCCACCGTGGCGCCCTCGCTCAGCGGCCCGAAGCGCCCGCAGGACCGCATCGAGCTCGGCCATGTGAGCGACAAGTTCACCGAGCTCTTCAGCGCCCCGGCGGCGGCCAACGGCTTCAACCAGCCGGCCGACAAGCTCGCCGCGCCCGTCACCACGCCGGGCGGCCTGGAGCTGAAGAACGGCGACGTGCTCATCGCCGCCATCACCAGCTGCACCAACACCAGCAACCCCGGCGTGCTGCTGGCCGCCGGCCTGCTGGCCAAGAAGGCGGTGGAAGCCGGCTTGCGGGTAAAGAAGCACGTGAAGACGAGCCTGGCACCGGGCTCGCGCATCGTCACCGAGTACCTCGAGAAAGCCGGCCTGCTGCCCTACCTCGAGAAGCTCGGCTTCGCCGTGGCGGCCTACGGCTGCACCACCTGCATCGGCAACGCCGGCGACCTGACGCCCGAGATCAACGAGGCCATCACCGGCAACGACCTGGTCTGCGCCGCGGTGCTGAGCGGCAACCGCAACTTCGAGGCGCGCATCCACCCCAACCTGAAAGCCAATTTCCTGGCCAGCCCGCCGCTGGTGGTGGCCTACGCCATTGCTGGCACCGTGACGCGCGACCTGATGACCGAGCCCGTGGGCCACGACAAGAAGGGCAAGCCCGTCTACCTGGGCGACATCTGGCCCAGCAGCGACGAGATCCACGCGTTGATGAAGTTCGCGATGAACGGCAAGGCCTTCCGGAAGAACTACGACAAGGTCGACAGCGACCCCGGCAAGCTCTGGGAAAAGATCAAGGGCGTCAAGGGCGAGGTCTACACCTGGCCCAAGAGCAGCTACATCGCCGAGCCGCCCTTCTTTGCCGACTTCACGATGGAGCCCAAGGCGCTGGTGGCCGGCGTGCAGGGCGCCAAGGTGATGGCGCTCTTCGGTGACTCGATCACCACCGACCACATCAGCCCGGCCGGCAGCTTCAAGGACACCACGCCGGCCGGCCGCTTTCTGCTCGAGCAGGGCGTGCTGAAGGCCGACTTCAACAGCTACGGCGCGCGCCGCGGCAACCACGAAGTCATGATGCGCGGCACTTTCGCCAACGTGCGCGTGAAGAACCTGATGATCCCAGCCAAGGCCGACGGCTCGCGCGTTGAAGGTGGCTACACGCTCAAGGCTGGCGAGCAGACCACCATCTACGAAGCCGCCATGGCCTACCAGGCCGAGGGCACGCCGACGGTGGTGTTCGCGGGCGAGGAGTACGGCACCGGCTCCAGCCGCGACTGGGCCGCCAAGGGCACGGCGCTGCTGGGCATCAAGGCCGTGGTGGCGAAGAGCGTCGAGCGCATCCACCGCAGCAACCTCATCGGCATGGGCGTGCTGCCGCTGCAGTTCAAGCCCGGCGACAGCTGGGAGAGTCTGGGTCTCACCGGCGCCGAGACGGTGGACGTGCTGCTGGCCGAGGTCATCTTGCCCCAGGGCGAGGCCACGCTGGTGATCACGTCCGCCGACGGCAGCGTGCGCCGCCTCGCCGTGGTGCTGCGCATCGACACGCCGATCGAGGTCGACTACTACAAGCACGGCGGCATCCTGCCCTTCGTGCTGCGGCAGTTGCTGGCGGCCTGAGGTGGCTCGCCCCGGCTGATCGGACCGACGGCTGACCCGCGCAGTTCACCCATGCTCGATCGCATCCGACGGCTGATGCCCACGCCCGAAGCCGTGGCCGGCAACCGCTGGCTGCGCTGGCTGGGGCCGCGGCTGCTGCACCCCCGGCTGTGGCACCTGTCGCGGCGCGGTGTGGCTCTGGGTGCCGCGATCGGCGTGTTCTTCGCGTTCATCACGCCGATCGCGCAGATTCCCCTGTCGGCGGGCTTGTGCATGGTGCTGCGTGCCAACGTGCCGGTCTCGGTGGTGGCCACGCTGGTGAACACGCCGCCGACGTTTGCGCCGGTGTACTACGGCGCCTGGAAGCTGGGCAGCTGGGTGCTCGGCGAGTCGTCCGCCGACGCCGATCGCCCCGCCGTCCTCAGCGGCGGCGGCGCCAGCGCCGAGGCACCACCCGACACCCGGCCCTGGTGGCAGCGTTGGGGCGAAACCCTGCGCGAGGTCGGCCGCCCGCTGCTGATGGGCACGCTGATGTTCTCGGTGGGCTTCTCGCTGCTGGCTTACGGCCTGGTCAACGGCGTCTGGCACTGGCGCGTGCGCACCAAGCGGCGCCGCCGGCAGCGCCTTGGGCGCAGCGTCTAGCGGCCGCGCAGGAACAGCGCGTCCAGCTCCTTCATCGTCACCTGCCGCCAGGTCGGGCGGCCGTGGTTGCAGGTGTCGCTGCGCTCGGTGGTTTCCATCTCGCGCAGCAGCGCGTCCATCTCGGGCAGCGTGAGACGGCGGTTGGCGCGCACGGCGGCGTGGCAGGCCATGGTGGCGAGCAACTCGTCGCGCGCGCGCTGCACGACACGGCTGCCGCCGACCTCGGCCAGGTCCGCCAGCACGGCCCGCACGAGTTCGGTCAAATCAGCGTCGGGCAGCGCCGCCGGCCGGCTGCGCACCACCAGCGAGCCAGCGCTCAGCACGGCCACGTCCAGGCCCAGCGCACGCAACGCCTCGGGGTGGGCCTCGGCAGTGGCGATCTCGGCCGCCGTGGCCGCCAGCGTGTGGGCAATGAGCAGCGGCTGCGCCGGCAGGTCGGCCGCCGTGTCCGTGGCGCGCTTGAGCCGTTCGTAGACGATGCGCTCGTGCGCGGCGTGCATGTCGACGACGATCAGGCCGGCGGCGTTTTCGGCCAGCACGTAGACGCCGCCGATCTGCGCCACGGCGCGGCCGAGTGGCTGTGCGCCGGGGTCGGCTTGCGATTGGGCATGCAGCTGGGCGGCCGGCAGCGCCGACTCGCTTGCGGGCGGCAGCGGCGCCGTCAAGGCCTGCAGCACCGGTGCCCAACGCGCCGCCGGCTCGGCCACCGCGGGCGTGGCCCAGGCCAATGAGGGCTGCCAGCCGGCGCGGGCCGGCGCGGCGGCGTCTGGCTGAGGCGGTGGCGGCAAGGGCGCCGGCACTGCAGACACCTCAGCCGCCAGCGAGGCCCGCGTGGGCGCCAGCGCCTCCTGCACCGCCCGCTGCACCGCCTGGTGCACCGCGCCGCCATCGCGGAAGCGCACCTCCGACTTGGCCGGGTGCACGTTCACGTCCACCAGCTCCGGCGCGATCTGCAAAAACAGCACCCAGGCCGGCTGCTTGCCGCCGTGCAGCTGGTCGTCATACGCCGAGCGCACGGCGTGGGTGATGAGTCGGTCGCGCACGCAGCGGCCGTTGACGAACAGGATCTGCAGGTCGGCGCGCGTGCGCGCCGCCTCTGGCTGGCCGATGCGGCCGCGCCACACCAGCGGCCCGCGCTGGGCCTCGAGCGACCGGCTAGCGGCCTCGAAGTCGCGGCCCAGCACGTCGGCCAGGCGCTGAGGCCATTCGGCGGCGCGCCACTGCGCGAGCTGCCGGCCTTCGTGCCAGACAGCAAAGCCTACATCGGGCCGCGCCAGCGCGGCGCGCCGCACGACGTCCATCGCGTGGGCCAGTTCGGTGGCGTCGCTCTTCAAGAACTTGCGCCGCGCCGGCGTGGCGAAGAACAGCTCCTGCACCTCGACCGTGGTGCCCGGCGCGCGCGCCGCGGGTGCGATCTCGCCGCTGCGCGCCGCCAGCCGCCAGGCGTGCGGCGCGGCGGCGGTGCGGCTGGTAATGGCCAGCTCGGCCACCGAGGCCAGCGCCGCCAGCGCTTCGCCACGAAAGCCCATCGTGGCCACGCGCTCGAGCTCCTCTAGGCTGGCGATCTTGCTCGTGGCGTGGCGCTTCAGCGCCAGCGGCAGCTGCGCGGGCTCGATGCCGGCGCCGTCGTCCTCAACCGAGACGAGCCGCACGCCACCGCCGGCCAGCCGCAAGGTGACATTTCGGGCACCTGCATCGAGGGCGTTGTCGAGCAGCTCGCGCACCGCAGCAGCGGGTCGATCGATGACCTCGCCGGCGGCGATCTGGCTGATCAGCTCGTCGGGCAGCTCGCGGATCGGGCGGCGCGGCGGTGTCTGCATTGAACACGCATTCTAGAAGCCGCGAACTGCCACACAGAAAGCCCGCTTGCCGTCTTAAACTCCCCACAGAGCGAATGTCAAGCCCGCGCCCCGGGGGGCCAAGAGCCACAGCGTCGTTGGCACGGTAGACACGAATTGCCGGAGGAACATGCTGCCCTTTTTTGCCGTTTTGGTGTCGCGCACCGACGAGGACCGCCGCGGCTTCGAGACCCATCCCAAGCTGGTGGATGCCGTGGCCCACGGCATGAGCGTGGAACGCTACCGCGCGCTGCTGCTCGAGCTGTACCACGTGGTCTGGCACTTCAACCCGGTGTGCGCCGCCGCCGCGGCGCGCCTGGGCTCGCCGGCCCACGACCCCGACGCCGCGCTGCGCTACTTTCTCTACGAGCACATGCACGAGGAGAGCGGCCACGAGAACTGGGTGCTCAACGACCTCGAGGCCGTGGGCGTGAGCCGGGCCGAGGCGCGCGCCCACCGGCCCGGGCCCCACACGCTGGCGCTGGGCGGCTACAACCACTGGAGCGCCGCGACACGGCAGCCGCTGTCGGCGCTGGGCATGCTGTATGCGCTGGAGGTCATCTCCTCGGTCTACGGCGGGCCGTTCGCCAGCGCCATCCGCGAGTCGCTGTTGCTTGAGGGCGAGCAGGGCGTGAGCTTCATCAACTCGCACGCCACGCTCGATTCACAGCACATGGCCGAGTTGCGCCAGGTGCTCAACCAGGTCAAGGACGAGGCCACGCAGGAGGCCATCGTCGAGTCGGTGCAGGTGAACTTCCATCACCTCACCCGCATCCTCGAGTCGCTCTAGCCGCGCGTTGCACACCATGGCTGCTGCCTCACCTGCTGTCGGCGTGGCCGGCCTGCTCGGCCGGCTGTACAAGACCATCCGGCTCGAGTGGCACTCTGAGCTGCGCCTGCTGCGCGTGCGCGCAGCCGTCAAGCCCATCCAGTGCTACAGCCTGGCGGCCATGACCGAGATGCAGCAGGTGCTCGACGACGTCAGCGCCAATCCCGGGCTGCTGCGCCACCTGGTGCTGACCTCCGACGTGCCCAAGGTCTTCAACTTCGGCGGCGACCTCGCCCTCTTCGTGCTGCTGGTGCGCGCCGGTGACGTCGACTCGCTGCGCCTGTACGGCATGAAGTGCGTCGACATGGTCTGGTGGCTGGAAAACGCCGCCCACCTGGGCGTCCACACCACCGTGATGGCCGCCGGCGACACGCTGGGCGGCGGCCTCGAGAGCGTGCTGCCCTTCCACCGCATCATCTTCGAGAAGAGCGCGCAGGCCGGCTTCCCCGAGGTGCTGTTCAACCTGTTCCCGGGCATGGGCGCCTGGGACTTCACCATCCGCCGCGCCGGCTTTGCGGTGGCCAACGAGATGATCCTCTCGGGTCACCTCTACAGTGCCGAGGAGCTGGCCTTCCGCCGCCTGGTCGACATGGTGGTGCCCGACGGCGAAGGCGAGCAGGCCATCGACCGCGTGGTGCGCGAGGTCGACCCACGCCACCGCGGCACCATCGCGGCGCTGCGTGCGCAGCGCACGGCCGCGCCGATCCGCCGCGAATCACTCGTGGCCATCGTCGACCAGTGGGCCGACAGCGCGATGGGCCTCACCGACCGCGACCTGCGCCTGATGGAGCGGCTGGCGCGCGCGCAGGTGCGCAAGGCCGGCGGTGGCGACGAAGGCGCGGTCGAGGAGATCAAGCGCCTCGAGCTCGAGATGGCCTGGGGCGGCGAGCGCCGAACCGGCATAGAGCGGCGCGCGGTGGCACCGGCTGCCGACCGACGTGTGCGGACCTGACCCCGCGAGGCGACGCAGGACTCAAGAGAGTTGCAGCCAGCGCCCGGCGCTGGACGATCGCAGCCATCTCATCAGGCACTCAGCGGCGGTGCGTCGGCCGGGGTTTCGTGGAGCAGCAGAAGCTTGGTGTGCATGGTGGTTCTTTCGATGCGGAGGCGGCGCGACGGGATGGTCGGCATCTGCACGAGAGACGATTCAGCCCGCGCCGGCATGACGCGGCTCACCCCCGACGAAGCCCGAAAGCGCGCCAGTCTGGCCGGCTATGCCTGAGGCAAGGAACTGCCGCAGTGCTGGCAGAAGCGCGCACCAGCCAGCACCGCCGTGCCACACACCGAACAGTAGCGCGCCGGCCGCGGCGGCGCCGCGGGCTGTGATGCCTGCGCCACCGCGCGCGCGGCCAATGCGGCAGCCGCGGCCTCGCGGATGCGGCGCTTCTCGGCGGTGTCAGGCTGCGCCTGGGCCAGGGTGCTGGCAGCCTTTTGCAGTGTCTGCAGACATTGCCGCGCGGCCGCGTCGTCGCCACGCAGGCCGCGCAGCGTGCGGCTGCCCAGCCGGTGTTCGGCCGCGGCATAGAACACCGAGCGCGCCTGTGCCACCGCCACGCGCACGCCATGGTTCTGCACGATGGCCGGCATGGCGGCGTTGGGGCGCAGCCACTCGCCCTGGAACTCGAGCCAGACCACGGTGGACTCGACCTCGAAGCGGCTCCAGAGCAGGTGCGACACGCGCAGTGCATGCCCGGCCGCTACCACCAGCGCCAGGCCGACGCCGGCTTTCGTCCAGTAGTCGCCGTCATCGTGCAGCTGCGTCCAACCCTGCCACATCCAGAAGGCGCCACCCATCAGCGTCCAGGTCAGGCACAGCATCCCCATCATCACCAGCCACATCTCGGGCGTACCCCAGCGCGGCCAGGCCAGCGGGCGCTCCCGCGCGGCCGGGGCCAGCAGCGGATGCGACTCCTCCAGCACCACGCCTTTGAAGCGGCCACGCTCGCCGGTATCGGCCGGCGAGGGCATCTGCCAGGCGTGGCGGCGGTTCGGCACGCCCTCGGACCAGCGGCGATGCAGCTCCAGGTCGAGCTCCTTGACGAAGGCGCCCAGTTCGGCATCGGGGCTCAGCTCGCGGTCGTGGATGTTGATGCGGCCGACAGCCACCGGTACCAATTGCGCACGCCCGGCCAGCAGGGCCATGAACTCCACGATCAGCAAGCCCCACAGCAACGAGGCCAGCGCCACGGGCAAGGCCAGCGGCACGAGCAGGCTCAGCAGGTCCTGGTCGAGCAGCTTCGGCACGGCAAACACGGCGGCGGCCGCAACCAGTAAGCCCAGCAGCAGCCACACGACCAGCGCCAGTGGCCCCCCAACCTGGCGCTGCGGGATCAGGGCACTGGCACCGACCACGCCCACGACGATGGACCCGAGACCGATCGAGGCCACCGCCGCCGCCTCGGGCGTGGCCAGCCACCACGCGGGCGCCAGCACGACCAGCAAGCCAGCGCACAACAGCGTGTGGTACAGCCGCCGCCCGAGGTAGGCGTGCAGCGGCCGTGGCCAGTGGCCCAGGTCAGGCGCCAGCCGCAACAGCCACGATCGCCAGGGGCCCTCGACCGCCATCGGTTCGGGCGCTCCGTTGAGCAGAGCCCGTTGCAGCCAGGCCGCGCCGGGGCTGGCGCCTTGCGCTTCGCGCAGCACTTCGCTGGTCAGCGACGCGGGCTGCCCGGGCTCGAGCAGCAGCCGGCGCTGGCCGCTGGCCCGCACCAGGTTGACGATGCCCAGCACAGCAAAAAGTGCCGAAGCCAGCAACATCGGCACCGGGCGAAAGCTGACGAGCATCGTCAGCACCAGCGCCAGCAGCAGCAAGGTGCACCCGCGCGCCAGCAGGATGCGGTTCTCGACTGCGTAGGGCGTGGGGTAATCGAACGCGGGGCCGACAAGGCCCCAGGGCATGAACATGCCTTCTCCCTGGCTGCGGGGTGCGGGCCGTTGCCCTGGCCGGACGCACCTGAATCCGTGATCTCGCGTGATTCTGCCCGAGCGACCTGGCCCGCCCCGGGCGGGGGTGAGGACAGCGCCGCGCGCTACATGCTGCGCCGGTACTGCCCGCCCACCTCGAAGAGCGCGCGGGTGATCTGTCCCAGGCTGCACACGCGCACCGCGTCCATCAACACCTCAAACACGTTGCGGTCGTCGATGACGGCCTGCTGCAGGCGCGCCAGCTGGGCCGGCGCCGCAGCCGCGTGGCGCTGGTGAAAGTCGGCCAGGCGTTGCAGCTGGCTCTGCTTCTCGGCCTCGGTGCTGCGCGCGAGCTCGATCTGCTGCGGCACCGCATCACCGGCGGGCGAACGGAAGGTGTTGACGCCGATGACGGGCAGCTCGCCGGTGTGCTTGAGCATCTCGTAGTGCATGCTCTCTTCCTGGATCTTGCCGCGCTGGTAACCCGTCTCCATCGCGCCCAGAACACCGCCGCGCTCGGCGATCTTCTCGAACTCCGCCAGCACCGCCTCTTCCACCAGCTCGGTGAGCTCGTCGATGACGAAAGCGCCCTGGTTCGGGTTCTCGTTCTTCGCCAGGCCCCACTCGCGGTTGATGATCAGCTGAATGGCCATCGCGCGGCGCACGCTCTCTTCGGTGGGCGTGGTGATGGCCTCGTCGTACGCGTTGGTGTGCAGGCTGTTGCAGTTGTCGTAGACCGCGATCAGCGCCTGCAGCGTGGTGCGGATGTCGTTGAAGGCGATCTCCTGCGCGTGCAGGCTGCGGCCGCTGGTCTGGATGTGGTACTTCAGCTTCTGGCTGCGCTCGTTGGCGCCATAGCGCTCGCGCATCGCCACCGCCCAGATGCGGCGCGCCACGCGGCCGAGCACGGTGTACTCCGGGTCCATGCCGTTGCTGAAGAAGAAGCTCAGGTTGGGCGCGAAGTCGTCGATGTGCATGCCGCGCGCGAGGTAGGCCTCCACGAACGTGAAGCCGTTGCTCAGCGTGAAGGCCAGCTGGCTGATCGGGTTGGCACCGGCCTCGGCGATGTGATAGCCCGAGATGCTGACCGAGTAGAAGTTGCGCACGTCGTGGTGCACGAAGTACTCGGCGATGTCGCCCATCACCTTGAGGCTGAACTCGGTGGAGAAGATGCAGGTGTTCTGGCCCTGGTCTTCTTTCAGGATGTCGGCCTGCACGGTGCCGCGCACGTTCGCCAGCGTCCAGGCGCGCACCTTGGCGGCTTCATCGGCCGTCGGCTCACGGCCGTTGTCAGCACGGAACTTGTCGAGGTTCTGGTCGATGGCGGTGTTCATGAACATCGCCAGGATCGTCGGCGCCGGGCCGTTGATCGTCATGCTCACGCTGGTGCTGGGGTTCGTGAGCTCGAAGCCCGAGTACAGCACCAACATGTCCTCGAGCGTGGCGATGCTCACGCCCGAGTTGCCGACCTTGCCGTAGATGTCAGGGCGCAAGTCGGGGTCGTTGCCGTACAGCGTGACGCTGTCAAAGGCCGTGCTCAGGCGCTTGGCCGGCAGGCCGGCGCTCACCACCTTGAAGCGGCGGTTGGTGCGGAAGGCGTCGCCCTCGCCGGCGAACATGCGCGTCGGGTCTTCGCCCTCGCGCTTGAAGGCAAACACGCCGGCGGTGTACGGAAAGCTGCCCGGCACGTTCTCGAGCAGCAGCCACTTCAGCAGCTCGCCGTGGCAGCCGTAGCGCGGCAGCGCCACCTTTCGGATCTTGCTGCCCGACAGCGTGGTGTGCACGAGGCCGGTGCGGATTTCCTTGTCGCGGATCTTCACGACGTACTCGTCGCCGGCATAGGCCTGCTGCATGGCGGGCCACTGCGCCAGCAGCTGGCGCGAGGCCGGCTGCAGCTGCTCCTCGCGCCGCACGGCCAGCTCGCCCAGGGCCTCGCGGGCGCGGTGCTTGTCGGGGTTGGCCTCGCCCAGCATGCGGGCGCTCTCGCGCAGCTGTTGCAGCTCGCGCGCCAGCGCAGCCTGCGCCAGGGCGCGCCGCTTGTAGCCGCGCACGCTGTCGGCGATGTCGGCCAGGTAGCGCACCCGCGCCGGCGGCACGATCGGCCGGCCCTGCGTGCTGTGGCGCGTGGCCACCACCGGCAGCCGGCCCGGCTGCAACGCCAGGCCCAGCGCGGCCAGCCGCGGCTTCAGCGCCTGGTACAGCGCCGTCACGCCGTCGTCGTTGAAGCGGCTGGCCATGGTGCCGAACACCGGCATCTTGTCGGGCGACGTCGTCCAGGCCTCCTGGTTGCGCTGCACCTGCTTGGCCACGTCGCGCAGCGCGTCGGCCGCGCCCTTGCGGTCGAACTTGTTGATGGCCACGAACTCGGCGAAGTCGAGCATGTCGATCTTCTCGAGCTGGCTGGCGGCGCCGAACTCCGGCGTCATCACGTACACCGGCACGTCGACCAGCGGCACGATGGCAGCGTCGCCCTGGCCGATGCCGGAGGTCTCGACGACGATGAGGTCGAAGCCCGCGGCTTTGCAGGCCGTCAGCACATCCGGCAGGGCCTGGCTGATCTCGCTGCCAAAGTCGCGCGTGGCCAGGCTGCGCATGAAGACGCGCGGCCCGCCGGCCCAGGGTTGGATGGCGTTCATGCGGATGCGGTCGCCGAGCAGCGCGCCGCCGCTCTTGCGCCGGCTGGGGTCGATGCTGATGACGGCGATGCGCAGCGCGTCGTCCTGGTCCAGCCGCAGGCGGCGGATCAGCTCGTCGGTGAGGCTGCTCTTGCCGGCGCCACCGGTGCCGGTGATGCCCAGCACGGGCACCGGGCGGGCCGCGGCCTGCATCGACGTCTTCAACTCATCCGGCGCACGGCCGTTCTCGAGCGCCGTGATCGCCTGCGCCAGCGCGCGCCAGGCTGCGGGCGTGTGGCCCTGCAGCGCCTTGGCGTCGCGCGGCGCGTGCGAAGTGAGATCGCTGTCGCAGCGCATCAGCATCTCGCCGATCATGCCGGCCAGGCCCATGCGCTGGCCGTCTTCGGGGCTGTAGATGCGGGCCACACCAGCGCCCTGCAGCTCGGCAATCTCGGCCGGCACGATGACGCCACCACCGCCGCCGAACACCTGGATGTGGCCCCCGCCGCGCTCGCGCAGCAGCTCGACCATGTACTTGAAGTACTCGACGTGCCCGCCCTGGTAGCTGCTGATGGCGATGCCCTGCACGTCTTCCTGCAGGGCGGCCGTGACGACCTCGTCAACGCTGCGGTTGTGGCCGAGGTGGATGACCTCGGCACCCATGCCCTGCAGCAGCCGCCGCATGATGTTGATGGCGGCGTCGTGGCCGTCGAACAGGCTCGCGGCGGTGACGAATCGCACCTTGTTCGTGGGCCGGTAGGCGGCCAGCGCCCGGGCATCGGCGGAGAGGTCGGTCATGGCGCAGCCAGTCCTTTCGGCGTGTCTCTTGCTCTCGTGTCTTGATCTCGTTGACGTTGACGTAAACGTCAATTCGCGATCATGCCATGGACACCCTCGCTGGCCCTGCTAGCCTTGGCGCCCATGTTTCTGGCCATCGACACGGGCAACACGCGGCTGAAGTGGGCGCTTTACAGCGAGCCACGGCCCGACAGCACCCCTTTGCACCAGGGCGCGGTGTTCCTGGAGACCATCGACGAGCTCGCCGAGCGCGACTGGCGCGCGCTGCCGGCGCCGCAGGCCATGCTCGGCTGCATCGTCGCCGGCGACCATGTGCGCCGCCGGGTCGAGCAGCAGATGGAGCTCTGGGATCTCGACGCGCACTGGGTGGTGGCCAAGCCCGAGGAAGCCGGCCTGACCAACGGCTACGACCACCCCGCCCGCCTGGGCGCCGACCGCTGGGTGGCGCTGGCCGGCGCGCGCTGGCACCTGCTGCAGCGCGGCCCGGCGCGGCCGGCGCTGGTGGTGATGGTCGGCACCTGCGTCACGGTGGACGCGCTGGATGCCTCGGGCCGCTTTCTCGGTGGCCTCATCCTGCCGGGCTTCGGCCTCATGCAGCGCGCACTAGAAATCGGCACCGCCGGCCTGAAGGTGCCCACGGGCGAGGTGGTGGATTTCCCCACCAACACGTCCGACGCGCTGATGAGCGGCGGCAGCAACGCCATGGCCGGCGCGGTGGAGCGCCAGGCCCGCCGCCTCCGCGAGCGCACCGGCGCCGAGCCGATGCTGCTGATGACGGGCGGCGCCGCCCAGAAGCTCTCGGGCATCACCGACCTGAAGTTCGAGGTCATCGACAGCCTGATTTTTGACGGGCTTCTGATGCTGCAGCAGCACCGCCACTCGATCTGACGTCCGTTCGGGCTGAGCTTGTCGAAGCCCTGCCTTGCCTGATATCCGTTCGGGCTGAGCTTGTCGAAGCCCCGCCTCGCGTCCTCGAAGAGCGCTTCGACAGGCTCAGCGCGAACGGGTGTTTGTGGCCGGCGAACGGGCACTCACAACCAGCGCTGCACGATCTCGCGTAGTTGCTCGCGCGAGTAAGGCTTGGCGATGTGGGCGTCCATGCCGGCGTCCAGCGCCTTGGCGGCATCGCTCTCGAAGGCGTAGGCCGTCAGCGCCACCACCGGTACGCGCGGCAGCTTCAGGCGGGTTTCGCGTTCACGCAGCTGCCGCGTGGCCTCGTGGCCATCGAGCACCGGCATGCCGATGTCCATCAGCACCAGGTCGAAGCGGTGCTGCTCCAGCAACTGCAGCGCCTGTGCGCCGTCGTGCGCGACCTTCACGTCGAGTCCGAAGCTGCGCAGCATCTCGGTGCCGATGAGGCGGTTGACCTCGTTGTCCTCGACGAGCATCACCACACCGTCGAGGTGGTCGAGGCCGTCGAGACCGGCGAATTCGCTGTCCACGGGGCGCGGCGGCATCTCGGGCACCAGTGGCAGGAACAGCGTGAACCAGAAGTTGGAGCCCGCGCCGACCCGGCTCGTGACCTCGATGCGTCCACCCATCGCTTCGATGATGCGCTGGCTGATCGACAGGCCGAGGCCGGTGCCGCCGCTCAGGCGCGCGCGCGTGCCGCCGAACTGCGTGAACGGCAGGAACACGCGCTCAAGCTCTTCGGCCTGGATGCCGACGCCGCTGTCCTGCACCTCGAAGCGCACGCGCACGGCGTTCGGCTCGCGCGACTGCAGCGCCAGCCGCAGCGTGATGTTGCCGCGCTCGGTGAACTTCACCGCGTTGGACAGCAAGTTCAGCAGCACCTGCTTCAGGCGCGGGCCGTCGGCCACCACGCCGTCGGGCACGTCAGGCTCGATGTCGAGCATCAGCGCCAGTGACTGGGTCTCGGCGCGGGGGCGAAACAGCGCCGCCGCCGACATCGCCAGCGAGTGCAGCGATGTGGGCGACTGCGCGAGCGTCAGCTTGCCGGCCTCGATCTTGGAATGGTCGAGAACGTCGTTGAGGATTTCCATCAGCGACTCGCCCGACTGCGACGCGGTGCGCACCAGGCGGCGCTGGCGCTGGTCGAGCGGCGTCTCCTTCAGCAGGTCCATGGCACCGAGCACGCCGTTCATGGGCGTGCGGATCTCGTGGCTCATGGTGGCCAGGAACTGGCTCTTGGCGGCGTCGGCGGCACGCGCCTCCTCGACCGCACGCTCCAGCGAACGGCGCGACTCGTCGGCCGCCTGGCGGTCGCGCAGCGAGGCCAGGTTGATGTCGCGGAACTCGCGTGTCGCGCGCAGCATCGTCAGGCCGAACAGCACCGCGAGCACGGCCAGCGGAAGCGACTGCACGGAGCCGACGAACAGTGAAACCGCGGCCAGCGACAGCACCTGCATGGCGAGCAGGATCTTGAACGCACGGCCCGCCATGGCCATGAACAGCGCCGCCACGGCCACCGATCCGGTGAGCGCGATCAGGTAGGTCGAGGCCATCGGCCCGATCAGCAAGGGGTACACGAACACTGTCACCAGCGCCCACATCAGGCCCACCGCCACGGCATTGGCCTCGAGCTCGTGGGTGGCCCGCGCAATGTCGCTGCTCGGGTGCTCGGTGGTGGCGCCCCAGCGTGCCGAAATGCGCCAGCGCCAGGCCGAGACGGCGGTGCCCAGCACCAGTACCAACGCCGCTGCCCAGCTGCGGCCGACGGAGTGGCCGAGCCAGGCCATGAACAGCACAGCCGTCATCAGCAGCCACACCGAACGCCCCGAATTGCTCAGCGCGATCTGAAGAATCTCGCGCTGGATCGCGATGTCGACGCCGTCGCGTGCCGGGTGCTCGGTCATGGGTTGCCGAGGATACCGCGCAGGACCTTCTGCGCGCGTGGCAGCCCGCGCGGAGGTGCCGGTGCCGACCGTGGGGGGACTCAAGAGTGGATGTAGCTTTCGAGTTGGGCGATCGTGGCCTCGCGGTCGGCAATGATGTCGTCCATGATGTCGCGGATCGAGATCATGCCCAGCACCGTGTGGCCGTCGAGCACCGGCAGGTGGCGGATCTTCTTTTCGCTGAGCAAGGCCATGCAGACCTGCGTGCGCGTCTCGGGCGTTACGGTGTAAACGTGCCGCGTCATGATGTCGGCCACCGTGGTGGTGCGGGAGTTGCGGCCCTGCAGCGCGACCTTGCGGGTGTAGTCGCGCTCGCTGACCACGCCCACCAGCCGCCCGCCGTCCATCACCACGAGCGCGCCGACGTCGTGCTGCGCCAGCAGCTCGAGCGCAGCGAACACCGAATCCTCCGGCCGCACGTGCCAGAGCGTGCCGTCGCGGGCCTTCAGCAGTTCGGACACTGTCTTCATCAGCCACTCCTGTGTCGCGTGGGCGCAGAGCCTAGTCTGCAAACCACGGTGCCCGCAAGGGGGCGCGCCCCGGGGCAAGGCCCCGCGGTGGCGGCGGGACGACGGCCGATGACAAGATGGCGGCTTCTACGATGATGAATCTGCGCCTTCCCCGCCACCCCGTGCGCCGCGGCCTGCTGCTGCTGCTGGCCGTGGCCGCCGCCATCGGGCTGCAGGCCGGCTGCGCCACGCTCGACGAGAAGCAGCGCGAGTGGATCTTCCAGCCCGGCACGCGCAGCTGGGGCGGCGCCACGGCCGAGGGCCTGCAGGACGTGTGGATCGAGCACCGCCCCGCCGGCGCCGACACGCCGGTGCGCCTGCATGGCCTGTGGCTGCCACAGCCCGCCGCCAACGCCCCGGTGCTGCTGTACCTGCACGGCGCGCGCTGGGACGTGCGCAGCAGCGCCAACCGCATGCGCCGCATGCACGAGCTCGGCTTTGCCGTGCTGGGCATCGACTACCGCGGCTTCGGCCAGAGCAGCCCCTTGCTGCCCGGCGAGGCCGAAGCCACCGAGGACGCGCTGGCCGCCTGGCGCTGGCTGGCCACGCAGCACCCGCAATCGCCGCGCTACGTCTTCGGCCACTCGCTGGGCGGCGCCATCGCGGTGAACCTGGCCGCACGGGTGGCCGACGAGCGCGGGCTCATCGTCGAGGGCAGCTTCCCGTCGATCCGCGAGGTGGTGTCCACCTTCAAGTGGGGCTGGCTGCCGGTGGGGCCATTGATCACGCAGCGCTTCGAGGCCGGCGAGCGCATCGGGCGGGTCGGCGCGCCGGTGCTGGTGGTGCATGGGAGCGAAGACCGGCTGATCCGGCCCGAGCTCGGCCGGCGCCTTTATGAGCAGGCCGCCGAGCCCAAGCGCTTCGTGCTGGTGGAAGGCGGCTCGCACCACAACACCAACTCGCTCGGCCAAGCGCAGTACCGCGACGCGCTGCGGCAGCTCTTCGGCTGGAAGGAATAGGCCTCAAAGCCAGGTGTCTGCGCGACCGAATCGGGTACTTGCAGGTGGCGGGTGGCACGGTGCGGGGTCGAGAGGGCCTCCAGGAGCGCCCGGGCCCGCGGACATCTTTGCGACCGTGACGCGCCTCTGCGACCCCTCATTTCTCTCGTGGGGCGGGCCGTCCGCCGGCGGCTGATGAAGAGCAGATCAGCCTTCCGACCACCGACTTGGGCCCGACACGCCACTTGGTGGCGAACGTGACGCTGTCGGGCGATGTCCGCCCGAGCCCGGCATCGTCATCCGAACGCTGGGGCAGACTCGCCCTGCTCCGATCTCCCTGCTTGCAGCCATCGCTCCCCGTCAGCCCAAGCGCGCGATCTCGCAGACGGGACCCGCACCGTCTGCAAGGCAATGCATCCAAGGACATCGCGCCCACGTCTATTTCAACAAGGCGGCGACGGCGTCCAGTCCGGCCTGTGCGCACAGCTCGTCCTGGTCCTCGGTTCCCCCACTGACGCCAATTCCTCCCAGATGCTGCCCCCGCATGACGAGAGGCAGCCCGCCGGCCACCAGGCTGATGCCAGGCGTCAGTTCAAGGCCCTTGGCCTGGTTGGCGGCCACCTCCCGGAGCTTCCGGGTCGAGAGCGGAAGACTGGCAGACGTGGCCGCCTTGGCCTGCGCGAGCCCGACGCTGATGCCGATGGCAGCGTCGGCACGGCTGAAGTACTTGATGTTGCCGGCCAAGTCCGTGACCGCAATGGTCATCGACCAGCCTTCTCTCTGGGCCTTTTCTTCGCATCCCACGGCAGCGCGCCGTGCGGTATCGAGATTGAGAGTCGGCTTCATCGTCTGTGCCGCTACGACGAAAGAGATGGCGCTCAGGACTGAGCCTGCAAACACGGTGCGAAACTTCATGACACTCCTTGCGGTTCTGTAGTAAACCATTTTGCGTATGCCAAGTTGGCATCAAACTGCGCCGAATCGCCGCTTTAGAATTACGTACAGCCGCGGTTCGACCGCCGGAAGTGTGCTTGCTAATGGCGTCTTTCAGAAATTTGTTTTCCTTATAGTAGATATGCGGCCCTCCGAATACCAATCCAATGCGTTACGACCTGAACCTCTTGCCGATCTTTGTCGCTCTCATGGAAGAGCACAACGTCACGCGGGCCGCCAAACGCCTCGGCATGACGCAGCCTGCGCTTTCCAACGCATTGAATCGTCTGCGTGAACTGATGCGGGACCCTCTCTTCGTACGCGAGCGATATGGCATGCGGCCAACGGAGAAGGCGTTGGAACTGGCGCCGATCATTGCTGCTGCGTTGGGGCAGTTCGACGCGGTTGTCCTCGGCCAGCAGGACTTCGAACCACGTAACGCCAAGCGCCACTTCACGATCGCCGCGAGCAGCTATGCCGAGTTTGTCTTGCTGCCCGCTTTGGCAGCGCGCCTGCGAATCGAGGCACCGCAAATTACGCTTCACGTCGTCCCGTACAGCGGCGAACTTCTCGAAGCGGGCATCATTTCCGGCTCCACCGCCATGGCCATCGGACGTGTCGCCGATCCACCGGACAATGTCGTCGTGCAAAGCCTGATGGAGGACAGCCTCCAATGCATCGTCCGCTTCGATCATCCGGACGTGGGCGAAAGCCTCTCGCGCGAGCAGTATGAGCGGCTACGGCATGTGAATCATTTGCCGCCCGGGCGCCTGCGCTTCGGCCTCTTCCAGGTGCTCGAGCGCCACGGTCTCCATCGCGATGTGGCGGTTTCCGTGACGCACTTTCTCGCCGTTCCGGAAGTGATTGCCGCAACCGACTATTGCGCGACGCTGCCCAGCGCAATCTGCCGCCGCCTCGTGCAAGACCGCCGCTTCAGAAGCGTGGCGCCGCCGGTCGACCTGGGTACCTTCACGGTTCAGGTCGCGTGGCACACACGTTACCGGCAGGACCCGGCACATCGCTGGTTGCGTGCGCTTCTCGCCGAGCTTGCCCGAGAGGCGCTGCCCCAGCCCACCTGATCTGTCCTTTGCGCCGGTCGGGAAGTCAGAGCTTGTGAAGTACTCCGGCGCGCCCGAGTGGGCGTCCGAAACGGTGTCGAGAAAGGCTTCGGCCCGTCGACCGAGCCGCCGAAAGCCGCTTCGAGCCCAACTTGACGGGTGCACCGCGCGCAGCAGGGCCATGTTGGACACTCTGCCGCGCAGACTCCCAACCACGACCCGAAGGGGTAGGCACAAGGAGCCGGCCAGGCGAACGAGGCGCAGTGCCGCCCAGGGGAGGTCGTCTCGCGGCCGGGGGTGTGGTGTTCGACGCGATAACCCTCGTGCAGCTGTCACTAATGGCCGCAAAAACCTTGACCCCCGCCGTCGTCACGGCGCCCTCAACCTGAAGCGCTGGAGCTTGCCGGTTTCAGTGCGCGGCAGGCTGGTGCGGAACTCCAGTTCGCGCGGGTATTTGTAGGGCGCGATGGTCTGCTTGACGAAGTCCTGCAGCGCCGCGGCCATCTCCGCACTGCCCTGGTGGCCGGGCTTGAGCACGACAAAGGCCTTGACGAGCATGCCGCGGGCCTCGTCGGGCACGCCGATCACACCGCACTCGGCCACCGCCGGGTGCAGCAGCAGCGCCGCCTCGACCTCGGGGCCGGCGATGTTGTAGCCGCCGGAGACGATCATGTCGTCGGTGCGCGCCTGGTAGACGAACTGGCCGTCGACGGGGTCCACCAGGTAGGCGTCGCCGGTGAGGTTCCAGCCGTCTTGCACGTACTGGGCCTGGCGCGGGTCGTCGAGGTACTTGCAGCCGGTGGGGCCCTTCACCGCCAGGCGGCCCACCTGGCCGGGGGGCAGTTCGCGGCCGTCGTCGCCCAGGATGACGGCGCGGTAGCCTGGCACCGGCAGGCCGGTAGCACCGCCGCGGGCCTGGTCTTCGCGCGCCGAGATGAAGATGTGGAACATCTCGGTGGAGCCGATGCCGTCGATGATCTCCACGCCGGTGGCCTGCCGCCACAGCGTGCGTGTGGCCGCGGGCAGCGCCTCGCCGGCGCTGACGCACTTGCGCAGCGTCGGCACGGGGTGCTGCCCCACCAGCGCCGCCATCGCGCGGTACGACGTAGGCGCCGTCACGCACACGGTGGCGCCGAAGCGGCCAATGGCCGGCAGCAGCGCCTCGGGCGAGGCCTTCTCCAGCAGCACGGTGCTGGCGCCCACCGCCAGCGGAAACAGCAGCAGGCCGCCGAGGCCGAAGGTGAAGGCGAGCGGCGGGCTGCCAATGAAGCGGTCGCTGGCCTGTGCGCGCAGCACGTGCGGCGGCCAGCAGGCGCAGGCGGCGAGCAGGTCGCGGTGGAAGTGCATCGTGCCCTTGGGCACGCCGGTGGTGCCGCTGGTGAAGGCCAGCAGCGCCACGTCGGTGGCGGCGGTGTCGACGGGCTCGAAGTGCTCATGCTCGCGGGCGGCCGCGGCTTCCAGTTCGCCCGGCGCGGCCGGCGTGCCGTAGTGGCGCACGGTGTGCAGGCTGCGGCAGAGTTGGCGTGCCGCGGCCAGCTCGTCGGCCAGGCGGGCATCGCACAGGGCGTGGCTGATCTGGGCCTTGTCGATGATCGTCGCCAGCTCGCGGGCGCGCAGCATGGGCATCGTGCCCACGGCAATGCCGCCGGCCTTCATCACCGCCAGCATGCAGGCCGCCAGCAACGGCGTGTTGGCGCCGCGCAGCAGCACGCGGTTGCCGGCCACCAAGCCGAGCTGGCGCACCAGCACGCCAGCGATGCGGTCGACCTGGGCCCGGGTCTGGGCGTAGCTCCAGGCCACTCCCTCGCCCAGCAGGCAGGGCTGGTCGCCCAGACCACGCGCCACGGCGGCATCGAGCAGCGCGGCGGTGGCGTTCAGCCGCGGCGGCAATTGCAGCCCGGGCCCGTCGAACACGAACTCGGGCAGCGCCGCGGCCGGCGGCAGGCGTTCAAGCGCAAAACGATCGAGGTGAGCGCTGGCGTGCGCTGGAGCTTCGGCTGCCATGCGGCATGTTCGAAGCCCGGGCCGCCGCTGTCAACGCGGGGCCGCACCTATGATGCCCGCCATGGCCGACCACAAGCGACGGGAGCAGCGGCTCTGGGACATCTCCCCGCCGGTGGGCCCGGCCGCGCCGGTGTTCCCGGGCGACACCGCCTACACGCAGCAATGGGTGGCGCGCATCGGCCCGGGCTGCCCGGTGAACGTGAGCGCGCTCACCTTCAGCCCGCACCTCGGCGCCCATGCCGACGCCCCGCTGCACTACGACGACGCCGGTGCCGCCATCGGCGAGGTGCCGCTCACGCCCTACCTCGGCCCCTGCCGCGTCATCCACGCCATCGGCTGCGGGCCGCTGGTGACGCTGGCGCACCTGGCCCACGCGCTGCACGCGCTTCCGCCGCGGGTGCTCGTGCGCTGCTACGAGCGCTTCCCGGCCGAGCGTTTCGACGACGATCTGCCGGCCTTCCATCCGGCCACGCTCAGCGCGCTGGCCGATGCCGGCGTGGTGCTGGTGGGCATCGACAGCGCCAGCGTCGACCCCGCCAGCAGCAAGACGCTCGACGCCCACCAGGTGCTGCGCCAGCGCGGCTTGCGCGTGCTGGAAAACCTGTGCCTGGACGGCGTGCCCGAAGGCGACTACGAGCTCATCGCCCTGCCCTTGAAACTGAGCCAGGCCTGCGCATCCCCGGTGCGCGCCGTGCTGAGGGAACTGACATGAACCGATTGCTGACATGACCCGACAAGATGCCCTGGCGCTCGACGCCGCCGACCCGCTGGCCCCGCTGCGCGAGCAGTTTCACATCCCCGAAGGCCTGATCTACCTCGACGGCAACTCGCTCGGCGTGCTGCCGCGCAGCACCGCCGCGCGCGTGCAGCAGGTGGTGGAACAGGAATGGGGCCAGGGCCTCATCCGCAGCTGGAACAGCGCCGGCTGGATGGCGCTGCCGGCGCGCGTGGGCGACAAGATCGCGCAGCTGGTGGGTGCCGGGCCGGGCGAGCTGGTGGTGGCCGACTCCACCAGCGTGAACCTGTTCAAGGTGCTGGCGGCCGCCCTGCTGATCGTGAAGCAGGACGCCCCGCCTGCTCCCCACGACACCCGCCGCGTCATCCTCAGCGAACGCAGCAACTTCCCCACCGACCTGTACATCGCCGAGAGCCTGGCGCGCGAGCACGGTTTCGAGCTGGTGCTGGTGGAGCCCGACGAGATCGAGTCGCAGCTCACGCAGCAGACGGCCGTGCTGATGCTCACCCACGTGAACTACCGCACCGGCCGCATGCACGACATGGCCGCCGTTACGCGGCAGGCGCACGCGGCAGGCGCGCTGACGATCTGGGACCTGGCCCACAGCGCCGGCGCCGTGCCGGTGGACCTGAACGGCACCGGCGCCGACTTCGCCGTGGGCTGCGGCTACAAGTACCTCAACGGCGGCCCTGGCGCGCCGGCCTTCGTGTGGGCTCACCCGCGCCACGTCGGCCGCTTCTGGCAGCCGCTGGCGGGCTGGATCGGGCACGCCGCGCCCTTCGAGTTCACGCCCGGCTACCGGCCGGCGGCGGGCATCGCGCGCTACCAGTGCGGTACGCCGGCGGTGCTGAGCCTGGCGGCGCTGGAGTGCGGTGTCGACACCGTGCTGGCGGCTGAGCCGTATTCGCAAGGTCAGGGCGGCATGGCCGCCCTGCGCGCCAAGAGCCTGGCCCTGACGCGACTGTTCGCCGAGCGTGTGCAGGCCACCTGCCCTGCCCTCGCGCTGGCCTCGCCGACGCGGGATGCCGAACGCGGCAGCCAGGTCTGCTTCAGCCACCCCGAGCTCGGCTATCCGGTCGTGCAGGCGCTCATCGCCCGCGGCGTGATCGGCGACTTCCGCGCCCCCGATGTGCTGCGCTTCGGCTTCACGCCGCTGTACCTGCGCTTTGCCGACGCCTGGGACGCCGCCGAGCACCTGCGCGAGGTGCTGGCGCACGAGGAATGGCGCCGCCCTGAGTTCAACCAACGACACGCGGTGACCTGATGGGAGAGCATCGATGAGCGGCTGCCCCGTCCACCCCGACAACAGCGCCTCGGTCGACGGCGCCGAGCTCGACTTCGCCGGCAGCATGAGCTACGGCGACTACCTGCACCTCGACGCCGTGCTCGGCGCCCAGCACCCGCTGAGCACCACGCACGACGAGATGCTGTTCATCGTGCAGCACCAGACCAGCGAGCTGTGGATGAAGCTGATGCTGCACGAGCTGGCCGCCGCCATCGCCGCC
>JBIJAP010000159.1:0-7672 GCA_044345715.1 Rubrivivax sp. | reverse complement strand
CGACCCGAAGATCACCACCAACGCCGTCTTCACCGGCGACTGGAGCATGCCGGTGAAGGAAGCCGAGGCCACCAACAGCCTGGCCGACCAGGGCGTGGACGTGTTCACCTGCCACGTCGACGGCCCCAAGGTCGTGATGGAGACCGCCGCCCGCCGTGGCCGCATGGTCTGTGGCTACCACGCGAGCCAGGCCAAGCTGGCGCCGCAGGCCTACCTGACGGGCGCGGAGTGGAACTGGCTCACCGCCTACACCAGCATCCTCGAGGCCGCGCGCACCGGCAAGCCACACCCCAACTTCGTGCGCGGCGGGCTGAAGGACGGCTTCGTGAAGAGCTCGCCCTATGGCGCCATGGTGACCGAAGGCGCGCGCAAGAACGCCGAAGACGTGCGCAAGCGCATGATGGCCGGCAGCTTCGACATCTTTGCCGGCGAGCTGAAGGACAACACCGGCAAGGTCGTCATCCCGCGCGGCACCTCGCTCAAGCAGGTGGACCCGGTGCTCGAGGGCATGAACTACCTCGTCGAAGGCGTGATCGGCAAGGCCTGATCGCGCTTACGACTGCAGCGCCCATGAGCAGCTCCCGCTGGCAAGACACGGCCGAGGCCCTGGCGCTGCCCTTGCTGGCGCTGGCGGCGGGCCTGGCCCTGTTCGGCGTGTTCGTGTGGCTGCACGGGCACAACCCGCTGCAGGCCTGGACGCTGCTGTTCCTGGGTGCCTTCGGCGATTCGTTCTCGATCCAGAACACGCTGCAGCGCGCCGCGCCGCTGATGCTGACGGCGCTGTGCGTGGCGCTGCCGGCGCGGGCCGGGCTCACCATCATCGGCGGCGAAGGCGCGCTGGTGCTGGGTGGTCTGGCCGCCGCCGCGCTGCCCTATGCCTTGCCGCTGCCGGCGGGCAGCGCGGGCACGGCCATGCTGCTGCTGGCCGCCGCCTTGGCCGGCGCGGTGTGGATCGCGCTGGCGGGCTGGCTGCGGCAGTGGCGTGGCGTCAACGAAACCATCTCCAGCCTGCTGCTGGGCTACCTGGCGATTGCCCTGTTCAAGCACTGGGTGGAAGGCGCGCTGCGCGATCCGGCCAGCCTGAACAAGCCTTCGACGCTGCCGCTGGCCGATGAGCTGCGCATCGGCACCATCGGTGGTGACTGGCTGTACGACGTGCACTGGGGCCTGGTGTTCGGCATCGTGCTGTGTGTGCTGGCCGCCATCTGGCTGGCGGCCACCACGCACGGCTTCGCCACCCGCGTGGTGGGCGGCAACCCGCGGGCCTCGCAGCTGGTGGGCCTGCCGGCCACGCGGCTGATCGTCACCGCCTGCGCGCTGGGCGGCGCGGCGGCCGGGCTGGCCGGCGGCATCGAGGTGGCGGCGGTGCACACCTCGGCCAATGCCTCGCTGATCGTCGGGCTGGGCTACACCGGCATCCTCGTCAGCTTCGTGGCGCGGCACCAGCCGCTGGCCATCGTGCCGGTGGCCATTCTCTTTGGCGGCTTCCTGGCGGCCGGCAGCCTGCTGCAGCGGCGCATGGGCCTGCCCGACGCCAGCGTGCAGGTGCTGATGGGCTTCTGCTTCGTCTTCATCCTTGCCAGCGAGGCCTGGCGCGGGCGGCTGGGCGAGCTGTTCGTGCTGCGCAAGCCGCCGCTGGGCTCTGCGCCGGCTGCGGCCTGAACGCGGAAGACCCATGAACAGCATCAGCGGCATGCCCTGGCTCGACGTGCTCATTGCCGTGCTCGGCGGCGCCATTCGCGTGGGCGCGCCCTTCCTCTTCGTCAGCCTGGGCGAGTGCATCACCGAAAAGGCCGGCCGCATCAACCTGGGCCTCGAAGGCGTGCTGGTGTTCTCGGCCATGGCGGGCTTTGCCGGCAGCTACCTGGCGGGCTCGTGGGTGGCCGGCGTGCTGCTGGCGGCGGTCAGTGGCGCCTTGATCGCGCTGCTGCACGGCCTGGTGAGCAGCCTGCCGCGCGTGAACGACATCGCCGCCGGCATCGCCATCATGCTGCTGGGTGGCGGCCTGGCCTTCTACCTGGGCAAGCCGCTGATCCAGCCGCAGGCCCAGCAGATCCCTTCGCTGCACGTCGGCGCCTGGCTGGGGCTGGACCCGGCCACGGCGGCCTATGCGGCGCTGAAGATCAACGCGCTGTTCCCGATTGGCGTCGTGCTGGCGTTGGTGCTCGCCTGGGGCCTGAGGCACACCGGCTGGGGCCTGAAGCTGCGCATGGTGGGCGACTCGGCCGATGCGGCGCGGGCGCTGGGCACCTCGGTCAACGGCGTGCGCATCGCCGCCACCACCGCGGGCGGCGCCATCGCGGGCCTGGGCGGGGCCTCGCTGTCGCTGTACTTCCCGGGCAGCTGGAACGAGGCGCTGAGCAGCGGCCAGGGCCTCATCGCCGTGGCGCTGGTGATCTTCGCGCGCTGGCACCCGGTGCGCTGCCTGGGCGCGGCGCTGCTGTTCGGCGGCGCGGGGGCACTGGGGCCGGCGCTGCAGTCGGTGGGCGTCACCGGCTACTACCACCTGTTCAACGCCGTGCCCTATGCGCTGACGCTGGCCATCCTGGTGTGGAGCTGCTCCGGCACGCGCACCCTGCAGGGCGCGCCGGCCGAGCTGGGCGTGAGCCGCTGATCCACGCGACACCTCCTCACATGCCCACCATCACCGCCAACCCCTACGCCTGGCCCTACGACGGCGATCTGCGCGTGGACAACACCGCGCTCGTGATCATCGACATGCAGACCGACTTCTGCGGCAAGGGCGGCTATGTCGACGCCATGGGCTACGACCTCTCGCTCACACGCGCGCCCATCGGCCCCATCGGCGCGCTGCTGGAAGCGGCCCGCGCCAAGGGCTACACCGTGATCCACACGCGCGAAGGCCACCGGCCTGATCTCTCGGACCTGCCGGCCAACAAGCGCTGGCGCTCGCAGCGCATCGGCGCCGCGGGCGTGGGCATCGGCGACGCCGGGCCCTGCGGCCGCATCCTCGTGCGCGGCGAGCCCGGCTGGCAGATCATCCCCGAGCTGGCGCCGCTGCCGGGCGAGCCCGTGATCGACAAGCCCGGCAAGGGCAGCTTCTGCGCCACCGATCTGGAGCTGCTGCTGCGCACGCGCGGCATCCGCAACCTGGTGCTCACCGGCATCACCACCGACGTGTGCGTGCACACCACCATGCGCGAGGCCAACGACCGCGGCTTCGAGTGCCTGATCGTCTCTGACGCCACCGGCGCCACCGACCTGGGCAACCACGAAGCGGCGCTGAAGATGGTGACGATGCAAGGCGGTGTCTTCGGCGCCGTGGCGCCGTCGGCCGCGGTGCTCGAGGCCTGGTGAGGCGAGCTGAGACCTCCATGAGCACCGCCGCCCTCGCACTCGACACCTACGCGCTGACCAAGCGCTTCGGCAGCTTCACCGCGCTCGACGGCGTGTCGATGCAGGTGCGCGCCGGCAGCGTGCACGCGCTGCTGGGCGAAAACGGTGCCGGCAAGAGCACGCTGGTGAAGTGCGTGGTCGGCTACCAGCGGCCCGACGCCGGCAGCGTGCTCATCGACGGCCGCGAGCAGGACATCGCCACGCCGGCAGCCGCGCGTGCGCTCGGCCTGGGCATGGTCTACCAGCACTTCACCGTGGTGCCGGGCATGACGGTGGCCGAGAACCTGCTCATCGCGCGTGGTGCCCTGCCGGCCATCGTGCCCTGGAAGGCGGTGCGCGCGGAGCTTGAGGCCTTCATGGCCACCGCGCCCTTCCAGCTGGCGCTGGACGCGCTGCCCTCGCAGCTGTCGGCCGGCGAGAAGCAGAAGCTCGAGATCCTCAAGCAACTGTTCCTGAAGCCGCGCCTGTTGATCCTCGACGAGCCCACCTCGGTGCTCACGCCGCAGGAGGCCGACGAGGTGCTGGGCGCGCTGCGCGAGCGCGCCCACACGGGCCAGTGCAGCGTGCTGATGATCACGCACAAGTTCCGCGAGGTGCTGGCCTTCGCCGACGACGTGACGGTGCTGCGCCGCGGCCGCCTGGTGGCCAGCCGGGCGGTGGCCGGCGCGCAAGCGGCTGATCTGGCATCGGCCATGGTTGGCGACGACCCGGCCGCCCGCGGCGAGGCCAGCGACAGCGCGCCGCTGCAGCGCGACCCCGCGCCCCCCGGCGCCGTGCGGCTGGCGCTGCAGGCCTTGAGCGTGGCCGGCGACCGCGGCGAAAGGGCGGTGGACCAGGTCGACCTCGAGGTGCGCGCCGGCGAGATCGTCGGCATCGCCGGTGTCTCGGGCAACGGCCAGCGCGAGCTGATGGAGGCCCTGGCCGGCCAGCGCCCGCGCGCCGGTGGCCAGGTGCTGGTGGCGGGCCAGCGCTACCGCGCCACGCGCGCGCAGAACCGGCGCTTCAAGGTGCGCGGCCTGCCCGAGGAGCCGCTGAAGAACGGCTGCGTGGCCGGCATGAGCGTGGCCCAGAACATCGGTCTGCGAGGCTTCGACCGGCCGCCACATGCACGCGCCGGCTGGCGGCTGCCGGGCACGCTGGCTCGGCGCGCGCGCGAGCTGATCGCGCAGTACCGCATCAAGACGCAGGGCGAGCACGCGCCGATCGGCTCGCTCTCGGGCGGCAACGTGCAGCGCGCGGTGCTGGCGCGCGAGCTGTCGGAGCCGGCCGAGGTGCTGCTCGTCAGCAACCCGGTGTTCGGCCTGGACTTCACCGCCGTGGCCGAGGTGCACCAGCGGCTGCTGGCGGCGCGCAACGCCGGCTGCGCGGTGCTGATGGTGAGCGAAGACCTCGACGAGCTGCTGCACCTGGCCGACCGGATCGTGGTGATGAGCGGCGGCCGCATCGTGCATCAATGCAGCGCAGCTGGCGCTGACCGCCAGGACATCGGCCGCCACATGGGCGGGCATGCGGGCGGGCATGCCGAGCCTGAGCACACGGCCTCTGTGGGAGCCTCAGCATGATCGCCATCGCCGCCCGCCCCGAAGCGTTCCGCATGCCCGCCGGCCAGACGGCGCTGGTGATCATCGACATGCAGCGCGACTTCATCGAGCCCGGCGGCTTTGGAGCCAGCCTGGGCAACGATGTCTCGCTGCTCGATGCAGCCCTCTTGCCGACGCTGCAGCTGCTGCAGGCCTGGCGCGCGCGCGGCTGGCCGGTGGTGCACACGCGCGAGTCGCACGCGCCCGACCTGTCGGACTGCCCGCCGGCCAAGCGCGAGCGCGGCCAGCCGGGCCTGCGCATCGGTGACGCAGGCGCGATGGGGCGGCTCCTGGTGCGCGGCGAGCCCGGCTGCGAGATCGTGCCGCTGCTGCGCCCCGCCGTGGGCGAGATCGTCATCGACAAGCCCGGCAAGGGCGCGTTCCACGCCACGCCGCTGCAGGCCGAGCTTCAGGCGCGCGGCATCACGCACCTGGTGTTCGCGGGCGTCACCACCGAGGTCTGCGTGCAGACCACCATGCGCGAGGCCAACGACCGCGGCTACGAGTGCCTGCTGGTCGAAGAGGCCACAGCAAGCTATTTCCCCGAGTTCAAGGCCGCGGCCATCGAAATGATCGTTGCCCAGGGCGGCATCGTCGGCTGGGCCGCGTCGCTGGCCGCCGTGCAGCACGCGTTCGACGAGGCCGCCGAATGATGCTCAAGCTGATCGGCCAGCGGCTGCTGGGCGCCTTGCCCAACATCGCCGGGGTCATCGTCATCACCTTCATCCTCACGCGCGCGCTGCCGGGCGACCCGGCGGCCTACTTTGCCGGTGGCGCGGCCACGCAGGAGGCGGTCGACCAGGTGCGCGAACAGCTCGGCCTGAACAAGCCGCTGCTGGAGCAGTTCTTCGCCTACCTCGGCGCGCTGGCGCGTGGCGACCTGGGCCTGTCGCTCACCACCGGGCAGCCGGTGCTGCAGGAGCTGCTGGCGCGGCTGCCGGCCTCGCTGGAGCTGGTGCTGATCGCGCTGCTGGCGGCCTGCGCCGTGGCGCTGCCGCTGGGTGTGCTGGCGGCCACACGGCCGGGCTCGTGGATCGACCAGCTGTGCCGCATCCTCACCACCGCGGGCGTGTCGCTGCCGACCTTCTTCACCGGGCTGCTGCTGGCCTACGTCTTCTACTTCCTGCTCGGCTGGGCGCCCAGCCCGCTGGGCCGGCTGGACCCGATGTTCTCGCCGCCGCCGGCCGTCACCGGCTTTTTCGTCATCGACGGCCTGCTCGCCGGCGACCCCGCCCTGGCCTGGGCCGCCGCCAAGCAACTGGTGCTGCCGGTGGCGACGATGGCCCTCTTCGTGCTGGCGCCGATTGCGCGCATGACGCGGGCCTCGATGCTGGCGGTGCTGTCGGCCGACTTCGTGCGCACGGCGCGCGCCTCGGGCCTGTCGAGCGGCACCGTGCTCGTGACCTACGCCTTGCGCAACGCGCTGCTGCCGGTGGTCACGACGCTGGGCATGGTGTTCGGCTTCATGCTCGGCTCCAGCGTCATCGTCGAGAAGGTGTTCGCCTGGCCTGGCGTGGGCAGCTACGCCATCGACGCGCTCACCGCCAGCGACTACGCGCCGGTGCAGGGCTTCGTGCTGGCGATGGGCATCCTGTTCGTGCTGCTGAACCTGCTGGTGGACGTGCTGTACGTGCTGATCGATCCGCGTGTGGAGGTGCAGGCATGAGCACGGCCAGCGCCAGCACCAGCACCTTCGGCCATGTTGCTCATGTGCTGAGCGAAAACCCGATCACGCTGTTCGCGGCTGCGATGTTCGCGATGTTCGTGATGCTGGCGCTGTTCGGCCCGTACATCGTGCCCTACGACCCGCTGGCCAGCAACGCCGCGGTGGCGCTGCAGCCGCCATCGGCGCAGCACTGGTTCGGCACCGACGCGCTGGGCCGCGACATCTTCTCGCGCGTCATCGTCGCCACGCGGCTGGACCTGGGCATCGCCCTCAGCGCGGTGGCGGCCAGCTTCGTCATCGGCATGCCGCTGGGTCTGGCGGCGGGCTTCTTCGGCGGCTGGTGGGACCGCATCGTCACGCGCCTGTCCGACACCATCATGGCCTTCCCGCTGTTCGTGCTGGCGATGGGCATCGTGGCGGCGCTGGGCAACACGGTGGGCAACATCGTGCTGGCCACAGCGGTGATCAACCTGCCGTTCTACATCCGCGTGGCGCGCGCCGAGGCCAACGTGCGGCGCAACGCCGGCTGGGTGGAGGCGGCGCGCCTGAGCGGCAACAGCGACTGGCGCATCATCGCGCTGCACCTGTTTCCGAACGCCCTGCCGCCGGCCATGGTGCAGCTCAGCCTGAACATGGGCTGGGCCATCCTCAACGCCGCGGGCCTGAGCTTCATCGGCCTGGGCGTGCGCCCGCCCGACCCCGAGTGGGGCATCCTGGTGGCCGAAGGCGCGCAGTTCATCGTCAGCGGCGAGTGGTGGGTGGCGCTGTTCCCCGGCGGCATGCTGATGCTGGCGGTGTTCACCTTCAACCTGCTCGGCGACGCGCTGCGCGACATCTTCGATCCGCGGAGGCGCACGTGATGCAGCCGCCCCTGCTTGACGTGCGCGGCTTCGGCCTGGAGTTCCGCACGCGCAGCGGCACCGTGCGCGCGCTCGAAGGCATTGACCTCGTGCTGAAGAAGGGCGAGATCGTCGGCCTCGTCGGCGAAAGCGGCTCGGGCAAGAGCGTGCTGAGCTACGCGCTGATGGGCATCAGCGACCGCGCGGCACGCGTCACCGGGGGCACGGCG